>NZ_JBHYYB010000021.1:0-127153 GCF_042752535.1 Kitasatospora sp. NPDC059327
AACCGGCGGCGGGGCGCGGCGGGGTCGCTGGAGGGCAGGCCGAGGCGGGAGAGACTCATCGTCCGGGTATACGGGCGCGGCCCGGCCGCCGGTTCAGCCGCCGCCGCGCCGAGGTCCCGGGCCGGGGCCGCGCCGGAGCGGGACCGCCCGGGCGGTGCCCACCGCCGGGCCCGGCTCCCGTACCGCCGAACCTCCCGCCCGGCCGGGGCTCCCGTACCGCTCAGGCCGCCGTCACGCCGCCCCGCCGCTACGCCGCCGCCCCGCCGTCCTCGCCCTCGGGCTCCGGCATCAGGCCGGTCTGCACCTGGAGGGTCCGGCGCCGGGTGATGTGCAGGGCGCGCCCTGGCGGCAGCTGACGCGGCTTCACGCTGCCGAACAGGGTGCCCTCGCTCGGCGGGCAGGAGAGCAGGGTGACCGGGGTGTTGACCTCCTGGAGCCGGCGCAGCAGCTGGTCGGAGTACGCGCGTCCGATGCCGTTGGCGGAGCGGGCCACGATCAGGTGCAGACCGAGCTCGGCGCCCTGGGCGAGGTGGTCGAGCACCGGACCGAACGGGCTGCTGCCGACCTGACTCGGGATGAGGTCGTAGTCGTCGACGATGATGAACAGCTCCGGCCCGGTCCACCAGTCGCGCAGCCGCAGCCGGGCCGGGCTGATCTCCTCCCCGGGCAGCCGGGCCTCCATGGCGCGGGCCGCTCCGGTGACCACCTGCCGGAGCACGTCCACGGCGACGGCGTAGCCGAGCCGGTACTCCTCCGGGACGCTGTCGTAGAGCCCGCGCCGGAAGTCGACGAGCATGATCCGCGCCTCGGCCGGCGTGTAGGCGGTGGTGATGGCGGAGACCATTAGGCGCAGCAGGTTGGTCTTGCCGCTCTCGCTGTCGCCGACCACCAGCAGGTGGGGCGACTCCTCGAAGTCGTGCCAGAGCGGGGAGATCGCGGTGTCCTCCAGGCCGATGGCCACCCGCAGCCGGCCCTCGGGCGCCGGCAGGGCGGCGGCGTCGAGCTGGAGCGGCAGCATCCGCACCTCGGGCGCGCGCGGGCCGGTCCAGTGCTCGTTGACGGCGTCGACCAGGTCCTCGACACCGTCGGTGAGGCTCTCGCTGTCGCCGATGCCGTCGATCCGGGGGAGGGCGGTGAGGAAGTGCAGCCGCTCCTGGGTGAGGCCCCGGCCGGGGACCCGGGGGACGGTGTCGGCGGCCCGCATATTGATCATGGAGTCGATCGGGTCGCCGAGCCGCAGCTCGAAGCGGGTGCCGAGCTGGTCGCGCAGTCCGCTGGAGATCTCCCCCCAGCGGCCGGCGGTGATCGCCAGGTGCACGCCGTAGTTGAGGCCGCGTCCGGCGATCAGGGTGAGGGCGGGCAGGAAGTCCATGAACTCCTGGCGCAGTGTGTTCCAGCCGTCGACCACCAGGAAGACGTCGCCGTGGCGCTCGTCGGCCAGGGCCTGGTCCCCGGCGGCCCGGCGGCGCCGGAAGGTGGCCATCGAGTCGATGCCCAGTTGGGCGAAGTACTGCTCGCGCCGGGCGATGATGCCGTTGACCTCGGCGAGCGTGCGGCCGACCCGCTCCGGCTCGTGCCGCCCGGTGACGCCGCCGACGTGCGGCAGCCCGCGCAGCGCGGACAGGGTGCCGCCGCCGAAGTCCAGGCAGTAGAACTGGACCTCCTGCGGGGTGTGGGTGAGGGCCAGGCCGGTGATCAGGCCGCGCAGCAGGGTGCTCTTGCCGCTCTGCGGGCCGCCCGCGATGCCGACGTGGCCGCCGGCGGCCGAGAGATCGGCGGTGAGCAGCTCGCGCATCTGCTGGAACGGGCGGTCCACCACACCGACCGGTACGGTCAGGGTGCCGACCGCCGGGCGCCCGTCGGGGGCCAGGCCGTGGTGCGGGGACGGCGCCAGTGGCGGCAGCAGCTCGTCCAGGGTGGGCGGCGTCTCCAGCGGCGGCAGCCAGACCGTGTGGGCGGGCGGGCCGACGTCGAGCATCCGCGCGGCGGCCAGGTCCAGCAGGGTGACGGTGCTCTCCTCCTCTTCCGCGAGCCGGGCCGCCTCGGCCGCCACCACCTCCGGGTCCGGCCGGCGCGGCGCGGTGTACTCGGTGCCGTAGGGGACGATCTGACCGGCCGCCGCGGCCTGCTGGGCCGCTCCGCGCCGGCGCCGGTAGGGACCGGAGACGTAGGCGGCCTTGAACCGGGTGAGGGTGGCGATGTCGCTGCGCAGGATGCCGTTGCCGGGCTGGGAGGGCAGCTGGTAGGCGTCCGGCACGCCGAGCACGCCGCGGCTCTCCATCGCGGAGAAGGTGCGCAGGCCGATCCGGTACGACAGGTGGGACTCCAGGGCGTGCATCCGGCCCTCGTCGAGGCGCTGCGAGGCCAGCAGCAGGTGCACCCCGAGCGAGCGGCCGAGCCGGCCGATCATGATGAACAGCTCCATGAAGTCGCGGTGCGCGGAGAGCAGTTCGCTGAACTCGTCGACCACGATGAAGAGCGTCGGCAGCGGGTCGAGCTGGACCCCGCCGGCCCGGGCGGTCTCGTAGTCCAGCAGCGAGCTGTAGTTGCCGGCCGAGCGCAGCAGCTCCTGGCGGCGGTTCAGTTCGCCGTGCAGCGCGTCGCGCATCCGGTCCACCAGCGCTGCCTCGTCCGCCAGGTTGGTGATCACCGCCGAGGTGTGCGGGAGTTCGTCCAGGCCGAGGAAGGTCGCGCCGCCCTTGAAGTCCACCAGCACGAAGTTGAGCGTCTCGGAGGAGTGGGTCAGCGCGAGCGCCAGCACCAGGGTGCGGAGCAGCTCGGACTTGCCGGAGCCGGTGGCGCCGATCAGCATCCCGTGCGGGCCCATGCCGCCCTGGGCGGACTCCTTGAGGTCCAGTTCGACGGGGTTGCCGTCCGCGCCGACACCGATCGGCACCCGCAGCCGCTGTCCGCGCGGGCGGTCCGCCCAGCTGCGGGCCACGTCGTGCTGGTGCAGGTCGTTGACGCCCAGCAGCGAGGTGAGGTCGAAGTCGGTGCTCAGCGGCTCGGAGGCGTCCCGCGCGTCGCCCAGCCGGTACGGGGACAGCACGGTGGCGAAGCGGCGGGCGGCCGGCAGGAGCAGCGCGTCCGGGCGGCCGAGCGGGGTGACCTCGTCGCGCCGGTTGCGGTCGGCGGCGACCAGGTCCAGCTGGTCGTCGGTGATCCGCAGCCGCAGCCGGAACGGCGCGTGCTGCCACTCGACGGCCCCGGAGAGGTCGAGCAGGACGGCGTTGCGGTAGCCGGCCAGCAGGGCCCGGCTGCCGGCGGGCAGCTTCACCCCGTCCAGCACGATCAGGGTGAACGGCTCGTCCCGGCCCGGCTGCGCGTCCGGCTCGTAGGGCGGGCGGTCGGTGAACTCCGGGCCCAGCAACTGCTCCAGCTCCAGCACGGAGTCGGCGACCAGGCGCACCGCGCCGGCGCCGTCCGTCTCGGTCGGGTGCAGGGCGTGCGGCAGCCACTTCAGCCACGTCCAGTGCTCGCGCAGCTCGGGGGCGACGGCGGCGGCGACGCGCAGCTCGTCCGGGGCGTGGAAGAACGCGAGCTGGGCGATCATCGCGCGGGCCAGGGCGCGGGCCGGCTCGGGGTCGGCCGGAGAACCGGCGGCGTCCGGATCGGGGGCCGGGGCGGCGGCGGGCGCGCCGATCGCGGCACCGCCCAGGGCGCCGAGGACGTCGGGGGCGGTCTGCCGCGGCTCGCCGGCGGGGGCCGCGCCGGTCGGGGCGCCCTCCTCCCCGGGGTGCTCGCAGCGCAGCAGGATGTGGGCGTAACCGCGGACGTGGACGGCGATCGGCTGGTCCGCGATCGAGCCGTAGGCGTTGATGAACCGGCGCAGCGCGTGCGCGCACAGCGGTTCGAGGTCCTCCACCGGCTGGGTGGACAACGGCGCGAGCTTGACCGCCAGGCGCTGGGCGCCGGTGGCGATCCGCACGTCGCCGAAGTCCGGGTGGGCCGCGCGCCGCTCCCACAGCCGCGAGGTGCGCACCAGCGAGCCGAGCACCGCCGGGTCGGGGTGGCGCCAGGCCAGTGCCTGCCGCTGGTTCACGATGTGGCGGCGGACCTGGCGGCGCATCTGGGACAGGTAGCGCAGGTAGTCCCGGCGCTCGCCGCGCAGTTGGCGCTTGCGGTCGCTGGCGCCGCGGATCAGCTGGGTCACCAGCATGCCGACGGCGGACAGGCCCATCATGCCCATCGCCACATAGGTGAGCGGCCCACCACTGGACTGCGGGTTGAGGAAGATCATCACCATCGAGAGCGAGCTGAGCGCCATCGGTGCCATGGCGATCACGTTGGACATGCCGCTCTGCTGCTCCGGCAGGACCGGCGGCTCCTGCAACTGGAGCTCGCCGTCCGGCATCGCCGGTCCGGGGCGCCGGGGCGGACGGTCGACCAGGACCACGCTCAACGGGGGTTCTCCTCTCGCGGCGCCGGTGACGCCGCTGGTGGCGGTGGGCCCGGCGGGCCCGGGCCTGTCTACGGACTCCCGCCCGCGGTGCGAGGCCGGGGCACGCACCGCGCCGCACTCAGGCGTACGGCCCGCGTGCCCCCGGCGGTTCACCGGGGGCACGCGGGGAACCGGGACGGCACGGCCGGTGAACCGTCCGCCCGCCGCCGCCCGTACTCCTTCAACGGGAGACCGGGCAGGCCGGGGCTCCGCGGGAGGGCGCGACAGGTGAGCGGTACCACGGTGGCGGCAGGGCTGGTCCGGCTGAGGTTCCGCGCCCCCGAGGCCGCGTTCGAACTCGCGCTCCCGGGCGACGTCGTCCTCGCCGACCTGCTGCCCGCCGTCCTCGGCTACGCCGGCTCCGCCGTCGAGGAGGGCGGCACCGAGCACTCCGGCTGGGTGCTCCAGCGCGCCGGCGGCCCGCCGCTGGACGAGGAGCGCACCCTGGAGGCGCTAGGGCTGCGCGACGGCGAGGAGCTCTTCCTCCGCCCGGGGCAGGAGGCACTGCCCGAGGTGCACTTCGACGACCTGGTGGACGGCGTGCGGGCCGGCACCATCGCCCGCGGCGACTCCTGGCGGCCCGCCGCCACCCACCACTTCGCGCTGGCCCTCGCCCTGGTCGCGCTGGCCGGCGGCCTGCTGCTGCTCGCCCTGCCCGGACCGGACGGCCCCCGCTGCGCCGCGGCCGCCGTCACCGCCGTGCTGCTGCTCGCCGGCGGCGGCGCCGCGACCAGGCTGGTCGGCGACGCGCCGGCCGGTACCGCGCTCGGCGCCGCCGGCGTCGCCTACGCGGCCGCGGCCGCCGCCCTGCTGCCCGGCGTCACCGGCCCGGCCCGGCTGCTCGCGGGCGGTTCGGCGGCGGTCGGCGCCACCGTGCTGGCGCTCGCCCTGGTCGGCGCCGGCCCGTTCTTCGCCGGGCTGGTGGCGGCCGCCGTCCTGGCGCTCGGCTCCGGCGCGCTGGCCACCAACGGGGTCCCGACGACGCACTCCGCCGCCGTGGTCGCCGCCGCCGCGGTGCTCTTCGGGGCGTTCGTCCCGGGCCTGGCGTTCAAGCTCTCCGGGCTGCGGCTGCCGGCGCTGCCGCGCAACGCGGACGAGCTCCAGGAGGAGATCGAGCCCTTCGAGGCCGAGGACGTGCTCGCCCGCAGTCTCGTCGCCGACAGCTATCTGGCCGGCTTCTTCATCGCCGCCGGTACGGTGTGCGCGGGCGCGCTCGCGCTGCTCGCCACCGCCGGTGACGGCGGCTGGGGCACCACCGCGATGTCCGCCGACCTGTCGGTGCTGCTCCTGCTGCACGCCCGGGACATCGGCGGCATCCGCCAGCGGCTCGCCCTGCTGCTGCCGGGCGCGCTGGGGGTCGCCCTGCTGGCCGTGCGGTACGGGCAGGACGCCGACCAGTCGGGCCGGTTCGTCCTGTTCACCGGGCTGCTGATCGCCGCGACGGCGCTGGCCGTGACCGCCTGGACGGTGCCGGGCCGGCGGCTGCTGCCCTACTGGGGCCGGGCCGGTGACCTGCTGCACTCGCTCGCCGCGCTGGCCCTGCTGCCGCTCGCGCTCCAGGTGCTCGGCTTCTACGGGATGATGCGCGGCCTGGCGGGCTGAGCCGGCGCCGCCGCGCGCCCCGCCCGGCGGCGAGACCAGCCAGGCCGTGACGACCCACCCGGCCGTGACGAACCGCCCGCCCCGAACCCCGTACCGAGGAGGACCACCGCATGCAGTCCCGACGCGACCAGGTGCAGGCCCACCTGTTCGTGATGAGCCGGGTCGCCGCGGGCGTCCTCCGCGCCGAGCCGGACGCCCCCGACACCCCCGTCGGCCGCACCAACCGCGGCGCCGCGATCGGCCTGGCCGTCGCCCTGCTGATCGGTGCCGGCGCCGGCGTCTACGGCATGATCAAACCCGGTGGCTCGACCGGCTGGCAGAAGCCCGGCACCCTGGTCGTGGTCAAGGAGACCGGCGCCCGGTACGTCTTCGCCGGAGGTCTGCTGCACCCCGTGCTCAACGAGGCCAGCGCCAAGCTGCTCGCCGGCGACCAGCTGAAGGTCGACCAGGTCTCCGCCCGCTCGCTGGAGAACGCCGAACGCGGCACCCCGATCGGCATCGTCGGCGCCCCCGACGGGTTGCCCGCCCGGGCCGCCGTCGGCGGCGCCGACTGGCTCGTCTGCACCGTCCAGACGGCGACCGCCGCGGCGGCCGGGCCCGCCCCCCAACTCTCCGTCGCCGTCGGTACCCGCCAGTCCGGCCGGGGCGTCGGGGACCGGGGCGTCCTGGTCGGCGCGCCCGACGGCGGTGTGCACCTCCTCTGGCACGGCCGCCGGTTCGCCCTCGACACCGCGGGCGGCGCCGCCCGCGCCCTCGGCTACACCACCGCCGGGCCCGTTCCGGTCACCGCCGCGTTCCTCGCCGCCTTCCCGGCCGGACCGGACCTGCGCGCCCCCGACCTGCCCGGCCGGGGCAACCCCGGCCCCGCGCTGGGCGGGCGCGCGACCCGGATCGGCCAACTGTTCACCGGCGCCGGCGAGGAGCGGTACGTGCTCACCGAGCAGGGTCTCGTCCCCGTCAGCGCCACCCAACTCGCCCTGCTCCAGGGTGATGCGCGGACCCAGCGGGACGCCTACGGCCGGGGCCAGGTGGTGCTCTCCCCGGTCGGCGCGGAGGACCTCACCGTGCACTCCGCGCCGCCCGCCGCCACCACCGCGCTCACCCCGGCCGAACTGCCCGCCCGGCCACCGGCGCTGCTGTCGCCGACCGCCGGCCAGGCCGTCTGCGGGGCCCTGGGCCCGGCGGGCGACGGCGGGGACCTCGCCGTCGTCGTCCCGGACGCCACGGCGGTACTCGGCCTGCCGCCGGCCCTCCAACCCGGCGTCATCCCCAGCTGCACGCCCGCCGACCGGATCGCGGTCCGCCCCGGCGGCGGATCGCTGGTGCGGGCACTGAACGGCGGGGGCTTCGGCACCACGCTCTACCTGGTCACCGACACCGGCGTGAAGTACCCGCTGGCCTCCGCCGCGGTGGCCGAACGCCTCGGCTACGCCGGGGCCGCCCCGACCGCGGTGCCCGGCCGGCTGCTCTCGCTGCTGCCGACCGGGCCCAGCCTGGACCCGGGGCCGCTCGCCGGCGGCATCGTGCAGCCGCCGGCCGCCGCCGAGGGCCGCTGCGCACGCTGATCCGCCGCGCCGCCGCCGGACGGTGAACCGTCCGGCGGCGGCGTCCCGTTCACCCTGGCGGGCCGCTCCTGCCGGCCCGTGGCACACGTCGCCGGCCGGGTGCGGCCGGCGCTCACGGAGGAGGTACTCGCGGTGGCTCAGCAGACGACGATCGACCAGAAGGTCCTGGCGGACATCAGGACCATGGTCGAGACGCGGTACAACGAGATGTCGACGACCGCGACCTACATCGAGGACATCAACACGGCCGTCCGGGACAGCTTCTCCGGCGCGGCCAGCACCACGTTCCAGAACCAGATCAACGAGTGGCTGGCGCAGTACGCGCTGGTCAAGCGGGAGTACGACGGCTTCCACGCGAAGCTCGGCGACGGCGGCCAGATCTTCAACGCGGCCGACGACCACACGGCGGGCATCGCCAACTTCAACGGCGGCGGCGCCCCCGGTCAGTACGTCGAGGACGTCCTGAACCCCCGCTAGCCGACACCGTGCACCGCTGCCGCGGACCGCGGTGGCCGGTGCCCGCTCCTCCTACCGACTCTCCGTTCGAAGGGACCGCACCATGGGCCACATGTCGCTCCACTACGCCGGCATCGACAGCGCCATCACCGACCTCGAAGCCCACGCGGCGACGATGCACAACGCGATGACGCAGCTGAAGGACTACCTCGACAGCAAGATCAACGTCGAGCTGGTGGGTGACTTCGCGGTGGCGGCCGGGGCGCTCTCGCAGCAGCTCCACAACTCCGACGAGGCGATGGGCAAGAAGATCGTCGCGGCCCACCAGGCCCTCACCGAGATCCGCAACGTCATCAAGGACGCGGACATGCGGGCCAGCAGCCACTTCGACCACGTCGCGGGCTGAGCCGGATGGCGGACAAGCCGGACGGCGAGGGCAGCGGCGGTACGACGGAGATCACCGACGACTACCTCGCGAAGTTCGCCAAGGAGAAGCTCGAAACGCTGATCACCGAGATCAACGGCAACCCGGCGATCACCAAGATCAGGTCGTACGACCACATCCCGATCCTGGCGGGCACCGACGGCATCGTGTTCACGTCGCCCGGGGCGTTCAAGACGTCCTTCACGGAGTACTGCAAGGCGATCAGTCTGCAGTTCGGCAAGCTCACGAAGCAGCTGACGACGCTGAAGGGTGACCTGGGCATGGCCGACCTCATCCTGTCGAACGGCCATGAGGAGGCCCTCACCGAGGCCCAGCTGATGTGGCTGATCAATCCCACCCTGTCCGGGGGCGGAGGCGGCGGCGGAGGCGGCGGAGGCGGCTGAGTGTCCGCCACCAGGCGGAGCCGGCCTCGGCGCGGGCCGGCCCCGCCTCATCTGTTGTAGCGCCTGGCCGCGGAGGGGCCTGACATGGGCAAATGGGAAGACATGCTCACGTTCTTGACGTCATCGAGCGACCAGGCGACGCCTACCAGGGAGTCGGTGGTCGACGACTCCAAGAAGTGGGTCAAAAGCGGTCTGGAGAAGGCCAAGAGCGGCAAGCTGGACGAGGAGATCCTGGACGGCTGGCGGGGCTCCGACGGCACCGGCGGGCACTTCGACGTCTGGGTGTCCTGGAACTTCACCTACACGCAGGGCAGCAAGACTCGCCACGGCTCGTACACCATCGGCACCAGCTACGACGTCGACGTGGTGGAAGGTCCGGAATCCAAGATCCAGAAGTTCTTGGACGGGGCCGTGGTGCTGACCCGGATGTACGGTCTGCCCGAGGAGAAGCGGGTCAACGACAGGCTGGACATCCCCGGCTTCCTGACGGTGGCCGACGACCTCAAGAACCTCAAGGCGTACGTGGCGGAGCTGGCTCCCAAGGTCAGCGCCTGGGCGGACGAGATCGGCTCGCCGGGCAGCGACTGGCAGGGCAGCGCCGCGGGCACGTTCCGCGGCCTCCTCCAGGCCTTCGGGAACGAGGTCGAACGACTCCACCGCGAGTTGGAGTCGGACGTGGAGCAGTCCCTGCGGACGTGTACCTCCGGTACGAACGCCGCGCTGATGTACATGAACTACGGCTGGACCGACTACCTCAACTCGCGCAATCGCTGGGGTGGGTTCGCGCTGACCGACGCGGTGCTGGCGGGCCTCGCGGGGGCGACGGTGGAGATCACCACGAAGGACATCACCGGCAAGGGGACGTTCCACGACGGCGCGTACAACTACGGCGGCACGTACGATTCGGTCACGGGCAGCGTCAGCAGTGGTCAGACGGCGAACTCCTTCGACTTCAAGGTCAACCCCGGGGCCTTCGGGGACCCCAAGACCGTGGCCTTCTGGGAGAAGGTGGACCACGAGGCGCGGGTGATCTGGCAGGACAACGTCGTCAAAATCCTGGATGTTCAGGCCAACAACGCGCAGATCATCGTCGGTGGCCAGTACGACCGGGCCAAGATCCTGCTCGACGCCCACGTGTCGGACCTCACGCTGCGGATGCCCATGCCGGCCCCGCCGAAGACGGACGATCCGACGAAGGACGGTCCGGGCACGGACGACCCGACCAAGGACATCAAGAACGACATCGGCAACCCCAAGGTGGACGACATCACCGGCGGGGGAGGCCCGGGGCCGAACATCAAGGACATCACCGGTGGCGGGTCCGGCACCAAGGACCTGGGCGGCGGTGACAAGACCGGTGACTGGAACCTCACCGGCAACGGTGGCGGCTCGGGCACGTCCGGAGGCGGTGGCACGGGATCCAACGGCGGCCTCGACCTGATCGGCGGCGGGACCGGTGGGAACAGTCTGCTGGGTGACAACTCACTGCTGGGCGGCGGCGGTTCGAACCGGCCGGTCACGGTGCCGCCCGGCTCCGTGATCACCAAGGACGGCCGGATCGTCGACGAGAACGGCAACCCCGTCCTGGACTCCAGCGGCAACCCGATGGTGGCCGGACCGAACTACACCATCGGGCCGGACGGCACCCTGCGCGACGACAAGGGCAACACCGTCTCCGAGTACCGGCAACTGCTCGCCGACCGCTACTCCGCGGGCAGCGGCGGGGACGACCTGCTGACGCCCGGGAACTTCGGTCCCGGCGGGTTCGCCTACAACACGAGCGGCCTCGGCGGCTCCTCCGGTTCGGGCTCGGGCGGCCCGCTCAACCCCGGTGGCGGCCCGGTGATCACCGGTATGGGCGGTGGCCTGAGCTCCCGCGCGCTTGCGGGAGGAGCCGACCCGAACTCCGTGAAGGCCGCGGTCGACCAGGCCAACGCGGAGCGGATGGCCGCCGAGAAGGCCGCCAAGGCCGCCGCCCAGGAGCAGGCCCTGCTGACCGGCCGGCAGACCTCCACCAGCTCCAGCGGCATGCCGCCGATGATGCCGCCCGGCGGCGGGATGGGCGGCGCCGGCCAGGGAGGTCCCAACGACAAGGACCGCCGGCGCACCACCTGGCTGGCGGAGGAGTATCTCCCCGGGGCACCCTACCCCGGCGCGGGGACCGGGTTCTGGGCTCGGTATCCCACCCGGTGGCCCGGCCGGCCCCCGGGCGGCCCGGCACACCGGCCTTTGACGACACGACAGGAAGCGACACATGAGCAACCCCTTCGCGGAACAGATCGCCCAGGCGATGGCGGAGATGCAGAGCGAGCTGGCCAGGGCCGAGGAGATGCAGAAGGAGATGAACGAGCTCACCGCCTCGGTCACCTCCAAGGACCGCATGGTCACCGTCAAGGTCGGCTCGCAGGGCCAGGTCGTCTCGATGACCTTCCACACCAACGGCTACCGCGAGATGGCCCCCGCCGAGCTGGCCAAGGTCCTCACCGACTCGCTCAACGAGGCACGCGCGGCCGTGGGCGAGCAGGTCGCCGAGCGGATCGGCCGGTTCGACGGCATGGGGGAGACGCTGCGGCTCTCCATGACCGGCGGCACCGAGCTGGACGAGATCCTCGAACCGCTCTGGGCCATGCGCCCGGGCTACGAGCCCGAGGACCAGAAGAAGAAGACGGACCGCCAGGAGGAGTTCCATGGCTAGCACCACCGCGAAGACCGCCGAACTCAAGCAGAAGTTCGGCGAGTTCTTCGAGCTGAAGGACATGGTCGACAAGGTCCTGCACCACGTCGAGACCATCAATGCCGCGAATCTGCGGGTCGGCGGCAACGACGAGATCGGCAAGCAGTACCACGAGCAGGTCGACGACGGCACCAAGAACCTGTACGACCTGATCCTCAAGATCAAGGGAACGATGGGCTCGGTGGGCCAGAACGGGGAGGTGCTGGCCGACGCGCTCGACCGGGCCAACGACCACTCCCACGAGATCGCCAACGGGTTCTGAGTCCGGACCCCCGGGCCCCTCCGCGGGTCTGCGGAGGAATCGGCCGCAGGACCCCCGACAAGCAGTGACGGCGCGCAGGCGCCCCTGGAACGACCGGAACGGCAGGCAGCACGTGCCCCACTCGTCGATCGAGGTCAACGCCTCGACAGCACGTTTCTTCACCATCATCACCGGCATGCCCTGGCCGGAGGTGAAGGAGGGAGACCTGCGCGAGCTGCGGGACAGCTACGAGCTGCTGTCCAAGGAACTGCCCGAACTGCGCGACCTGATCATCAAGGTGACGGAGCACTGCAAGGGCCACGTCGAGGGCCAGGCCGCCAAGTCGTTCCTCTGGCAGATGAACTCGTTCGTCGGCAAGACCAACAGCAGCACCGAGGACTATGTGGGGGCGGCGGCCAAGACCGCCGATGCACTGGCCAAATGCGCCGGCGACGTGGCCAACGCGGTCGAGTACACCAAGTGGATGGCCATCGCCCAACTGGTCCAGCTGATGGTCGAGATCGCGCTGGCGATCTTCTGGGCGCCGTTCAGTTTCGGCACCAGCCTGTCCGGGCTGGTGCTCAGGAAGCTGCTCACCAAGGTCGCGCTCACGGCGTTGATGAAGTACCTCCTCAAGACCATCGCGATGCACACCTTCTCGGGCATCGTGGGCGGTCTGGTGATGGACAGCATCATCCAGCACCTGCAGATCGGGCAGGGCAACCGCGACCACACCGACAAGGAGTACACCAAGCAGGCGGCCCTCTTCGGCCTGATCGGCGGTGTCCTCGGCGGCCCGCTGGAGCTCTTCGGCATGGGCCTGGGCAAGCTACTGGGCCGACTGCTCGGCAAGAGCGGTGGTCGGCTGCTGGCGGACAAGCTCAGCACCTACCTGATCAAGGGGGACCTCCAGGGCCTCAAGGGCGTGCTGGAGGCGGCCACCAAGGCGGCCGAGAAGGAGGGGATCACCGGTTCGCTCGGGGCGGTGACCAAGAAGGCGGTCAAGGAGATCGCCACCGAGTCGGCGGAGAAGGCGGCCGAGAAGACGGCCAAGGAGGTCGTCACCGAGTCGGCCGGGGCGGCGGCGAAGAAGGCGGCGAAGGAAGCGGTCACCGAGTCGGCGGAGGCGGCGGCCAAGAAGGCGGCTGAGAAGACGGCCAAGGAGGCCGCCGCCACGTCGGCGGAGGCGGGCGCCAAGAAGGCCGCGAAGGAGGCGGCCACCGGGTCGGCCGGGGCGGCGGCCGAGAAGGCGGCGAAGGAGGCGGCCGCGGAGGCTGCCGAGCACACCCTCTCCAAGGCCCAGGCCAAGGCGTTCACCCGCGACCTCGGCAGCCTGATGGAGGCGGCCACCGAGCAGCTCCAGCACGGCTTCGGGAAGACCGGGAAGGGCACGCTCTCCGAGATCTTCGTCGACGAGATGGAGAAGGTCTTCACGAAGCACCTCGGCCAGGTCGTCGGGGGCAAGGAGGCCGCCGGGGTGCTGGGGCGCGAGTTCGGCCAGGCCTTCGCCTCGCACTGGGGCGCCAACGTGGAGGCGCGGGCCGGGTTGAAGGGTGCGCTGGAGGCGGTCTTCTCGCACGAGGCCGCGGACAAGCTCTCCAGTCGCGAGGTCAGGGAGCTGCTGACCGAGCACCTGCCGAAGCTCGTCGAGAACATGCCGACCGGGAACAGGATGCACTCCCTCGGGGTGGCCATCGGCGGGTACATCAAGAGCGGTGTGCAGAACGTGCTCACCGAGGGGACCTACAACCTCACCTTCGGAGAGAACCACGAGTTCACCGTCACGGGCGGGAGCTTCGTCGGCGGCATGATGACCGGGATGATGGGTCACGTCATGCACCTCGGTGCCGCGCCCCTGATGAAGAAGTACAGCGCCTGGGTCCAGGACACTCAGCGCCAGGCGGTGGCCGACGGGGAGGGCAAGTACTTCCCGCTCTACCACCCGATCAACTTCGCGGCCCTGGCCTGCCTGGCGTCCGGCAAGGTCGTCCCGTTCCCGGTGCCCCGGATGGGCCACCCGGACGCCTTCAACCTCGCCAAGCTCCACGGCGCCGCCTCGCTGGAGGACTACGCGGACGCCATCAGCCATGTCTCGGGGGTGAAGAACACCTCCCCCGAGGCGGACGCCGAGGTCGCGGTCTTGATGCAGTCGATGCTGCACTACACGGACTTCCTCGCGCACGAGCGTGCCGAGCACGAGCCGATGGGCCTGGCCGCCCTGCACTTCCTGGGCGAGGGACTCGACGGCGCGGGCGCCCATACCGTGCCCCCGGCGGTGAAGCCGGCGCGGACCTCCAGCGTCGACGAGCACGTGCCGCCGGCCACCGGCCGGTCCGACGAGTCGACGAAGCCTCCGGCGCCGAACCGCGCCACCGGTCCGGCCGCACCGGTCCGGGTCCAGTCGCAGGAGGACACCTCGGTCGGGCCCAAGCACGAGGCCCCGAAGCAGGACGCCCCGAAGCAGGACGCCCCCAAGGACGCCCCGAACAACGGCACGCCCGCCCGGCCGACCCCGAGGGCCACCCAGTCGGCCACCGACCTGCCGCCGGTCCAGCACCGGACGGAGGCGTCGAACGAGCACACCCCGCCGCGGACGCAGGCGACGCCGACCGCCACGGCGTCGACCACCGCCTCGCACCAGGACGTGAGCCGTCCGGCACCCGTGTCCACCAGCTCGGCCGACCACACCGCCCCGGTTCCCCCGCCGGCGCACGCGCCCACCCCGCGCCCCCCGGGCGACCCCGACGCCCAGGTGCGCCACCCGGCGCAGGAGCCGCTGCCCGCCGACGGGCCGCGCCGCACCGGGCCCGAGCGGCAGACCGAGAGCATCGCGTCGATCCTGCTGGGCCAGGACCCCGGCCGGTCCGGTCGCCCCCGGGACGACCAGCCGACGGTGCCGAGGCCGTCGGACGAGCTGCCGCCGCTGACCCCGCGGGCACCCGGGCAGCGCACCGAGTCCGGTGACCGGTCGACCGCGCCGCTCACGCCGGTGGACCACCTCGCCCCGGTGGACCACCTCACACCGGTCGGCCACCTCACGTCCGGGGACGGCACCGACCCGCTGACGCCCCCGGTGGTCCCGCCGCCCGGCGGTGAGGCCCAGCAGGTCGTGCCGGTACCGCCCGCCTCCTACCTGGTGCCGGACTACACCGCGGCGGACGTCCGCCGCCCCGCCGGGACGGAGGACGCCCCGGCGCCCAGGCCGTTCGAGGCGAGGCGCGGCACCCTGCCGGACGGCACCCGGGCCACCGAGCTCGTCCTGCGGACCCATCTGGACACCGCGGGGCTGCCCGCGCGGTCCGACCGTGCCGTGGAGGCCCTGCGCACGAGGGCCGGGGCCGCGCTGGACAACGCGTACAACACCGGTCACCGGCTGCCCGACGGCAGCGTGCTCCGGGTCCGGGTCGAGTTCGTCGACACGGCCGAAGCCGCCCACCACACGGTGAAGTTGCACTCCGGCACCGTCCGCCAGGACGGGGCCGACTGGGGCCTGCGGGTGAGCCGCCACGTGCTGGCCCACGAGCTCGGCCACGCCCTCGGCCTGCGGGACGCCCACCGGGAGGTCCACGGGGAGACCGTCCTCGCCGGGCGCCGCGCCGTGCCGGGCCCGGTCGTGCGCGGCCTGCGCGAGGTGGGCGCCGCCGTCGACGGCGCGTTCGCCCCGGTGGCCGGGGCGGAGGGCGGTGCTCCGGCGCCGCGCCCCGGCATCGCGCCGCAGGTCCGTGACGCCTCGCTGTACGGGCCGGAGGGCCGGATCGGGCGTCCGCTGACGTCCGAACTGCGGGCGGCCGACCCGACCGCGCAGTACGAGCAGAACCCCAACCACACCCTGCGCCTGCGGTCCGACGACGGTATGACGGACATGACGTTCTTCCCGGCGCACTGGACGGCGGACGAGATCGTCTACGCGGTCGAGCAGGCACATCTGGACGCGGTGTCGCGCGGCCTGCAGCCGACCGCCGGCCGCTGGGCGGGCGAGTACGCGGGGGTGCGGATCCTGGGGACCCAGGAGAACGGCCTGGTCACCTCCTTCCGCCCCTCGACCGACCAGAACGGGCTGACCGCCCCGGCCTACGCGCCGAACCGCCCCGGGACGGCCCAGGCCGGCGGGCCCGAGCCGATCGCCGACTACGGCGACCGCCGGTCCATGACCGGGGTCCACCACACCGTCGATGCCGGTGCCGGGAACGCGCACGGTGTCCAGGTCGCCCCGGTGGACCCGGCGACCCTGCACGTCAACGGCACCGGGCGTGGCGAGGTCTGGTTCCTGGACCCGGCGCTGCCGGCGGACTCGCCGCTGGCGGAGTTCCCGAGCCGCTGGCACCGGCCGGCCGACGCCCCGGCGCCGATGCGCTACCCGGAGGCCTGGACGGCCGCGCAGACCGGGTACGCGGCCCACGCGGCGGCCACCGGTCCGACGCGGCAGGTGGTGCTGGCCGACGGCCGGACGGTGCACTGGGTGGGCGAGGCCTACGGCGTCCGGATCGAGGGGCTCACCCGGGACGGCCGGATCCTCACCCACCGGCCGACCGACACCCAGCCGGTCCCGCTCGCCGCGCCCTACGACCGCTGGCACGCGGCCGGTGAGCTGGGCTCCTCGGCCCCGGAGACGGTCGTGCTGGGAGCGGGGCCCGGCGCCCCGGTGACCCTGCGGAGGGTCCTGTTCGACAGTGGCCAGGAGGGCGTCAGGATCACCGCGCGGATCCACCTGGAGGCGGACGGCGCGATGACGCCCGACCAGGTGGCCGAGGTGCGGCAGCACCTTCGGACGCAGGCCGAGGCGTACGTCGGCCGGCAGTTCACCGACGAGGTCCTGCTCGACCTGCGGCTGGAGTTCGCGGACGGCCCGGACGGCAGCCACTCCAGCCGGCCGGTCAGCGCCGGCACCGTGCCCGTCCTGCGGGACCACCTCGGCCCCTTGATGGAGGCGGGCGGCAGCCACGACCTCGGTCTCGTGGCGGAACGTCTGGCCCCGAGGCCGGCAGCCCTGGACGGCCTCCGGCCGCCCGGTCTCCCGGAGCCGGTCCCCGGCAGCCTGCGCGAACCCGGCGCGGCGCGCCCGGACGGGCCGGCGCCGCGGACCACGGACGCCATGGCGTCCCAACTGCCCCTGCTGCGCGAGTCCTTCACCGACGAGGCCTGGGGCAAGCCGCACCGGGAGCTGCCCCCGGAGTGGACGACGGAGGAGGCCCGCTACGCGGCCGACCAGGTCGCGCGGTCCACCCTGGGCGGCCGCCCGGACCTGGTGGCCACCGCCGCGCCCGGTCCGGTCGTCCGGACCATGCGGGTGGCCGGAGTGGTGGTCGGCGTCCGGGTCGAGAACGGCCGCATCACCGACGTCTGGGGTGTCCGCACGGGTGACGGGGCTCCGCAGCACACGGTGGAGACCGGCCCGCGCCGGGTGCTCGCCACCGCCGAGGTCCGCCCGCCGGAGGACGCCTTCTCGCAGGGGCTGTCGGGCCGCCGCTGGCAGTCCTTCGAGGCCGCGCGGGTCGCCCTCCCCGACGGGGACACCCGCACCGAACTGACGCTGCGGATGCACCTGGACACCGCGGGCCTGAGGCCGGCCGGGGCCGACCTGGACGCGGCCGCCCTGAGGGCGCTGACCGAGCTGCGGGACCGGGCGAGCCGCGCGGTCGGTGAGCAGTTCGACCGCGGCCAGCGCCTGCCCAACGGCGATCTGCTGCACGTCCGGCTGGAGTTCGTGGACCACCCGGACGAGGCCCACCACACCGCCGTCATCCATCGCACCTACGACCGCGAGTCCCTGACGGACTGGAGCCTCGCGACCGACGGGCACACGCTCGCCCACGAGCTCGGGCACGCCCTGGGCTTGCCCGACGAGTACCGCGAGGCGCGGTTCGGACCGCGCGCCGTCTACGAGGACGGCTCGCTGATGGGCTCCTCGATCCTGGACCGCACCGGCCTGTTCTCCGTGGACCAGGACCACCACCTCGACGGCGGCGAGCAGCGGGTCCCGCTCGGCCTGCCGCCGCGCTACCTGCGCGACCTCGGCGCCGTGGTCGACTCGGCGCTCCACCTGGAGATCCGGCCGGACGCCCCCGGCGCGCTGCCGCCCCGGGCCGGTTTCGACGAGCAGGCCCGCCGCACGGCGCTGTACGGCGGCGCGGACGGCACCGGCGGCCACCTCTACCCGGGGCCGGGCTCGGACCGGCCCCGCCCGGTGCGGGCGGACGAGCCGGTGCACCGCAACGGCACCTTCCGGGTCGAGGCCCCGGCGGTCGAGCCGCCGCGGGTGGTCACCCACGCGTCGGCCGGCGACCTCGTGATGGCGCCCCGCCCGGCGGCCGCCGGGTCGCGGGGCCGGCGGACGATGTTCCCCGAGCACTGGACGGCGGACCACGCCGTGTACGCGGCGGAGCAGGCCTACCACACGGCCCGCCGCACCGGCCGGGTCACCGAGAACGGCGGCTCGTACCACTGGGTCGGCGAGTACGGCGGGGTGCGGATCGAGGGCGAGCTGACCAACGGTCACTTCACCTCCTTCCGGCCGTCCGAGGACCAGGCCGGCCTGGTCACCCCGGCCCACGAGCCGATGCTGCCCCCGGCCCGGATCTTCGGCCTGGGCACGGAGTCGCACACCCGCTACGGGGACCGGCAGACCCTCACCGGTGTCCACCACGCACCGGAGGCGCCCGCGCCGAAGGTGCACGGCATCTCCGTGGAGCGGCCCGTCGGGGTGCCGGCCAACGACAACGGCACCTACCGCGCCGACGTCTGGTTCCTCGACCCGACCGTGGCCCCCGGCTCCCCGATGGAGAACTTCCCGTCGCGCTGGCACCGCCAGGACGGGGCGACGCACATGCTGTACCCCGAGGGCTGGTCGGCGAGCAGGGTGCTGCGGGCCGTCCAGGACGCCTACGCGGCCCGGATCGGCCCCCGGTTCCCGGACGGCGGGACCGAGCACTGGGTGGGCGAGGCGAACGGCCTGCGGATCGAGGGGATCACCCGCGACGGGATCCACCTGGTCCACCGGCCGACGGTCGAGCAGCCGCTCGTCCACTGGGCCGAGCGGAACGTGGTCGCGCTGTCCGCCCCGACCCGGCTGACGCCCGACCCCGGCGGTCACGAGGTGAGTGTCCGGCACGCCCGGTTCGACAGCGGGCAGGAGGGCGTCGAGATCACCGCCGAGGTGCACCTCGCCTTCGACGCGAGTGTGCGCCCCGGCGCGGCCGAGGCCTTCCGGACGGCGGTCCGGAGCGCGGCCGACGCCTACGTCCGGGCCCAGCAGGTGGCCGGCGACCCGCCGGTCAAGGTGAGCCTCCGGTTCACCGAGACCGCCCAGGACGCCCACACCAGCACCGTCGTCCGCCGGGACACCCCGCGGGACGGGCTCGACCTGCGGACGTTCCTGCCCGAGCTGACCGACGCCCCGGGGCGCTCGTTCCGGGAGACGGTCCGCGCGCTCGCCGCCGAGGCTCCGCGCACCGGTTGGGCGGACCACGGGACCGGGCTCCCGGCGGCGTCCCCGCTGCGCGTGCCCGGTACCCCCGGCACGGGGGACCGCCCGCTCACCGTCAACCGGATGGCGGAGGCGCAGCGGTTCGTCGACCAGGCCTTCGGGCCGACGCTCGCCCCGGACGCCGGCCGCGGGCTGCCGCCGGAGTGGACCGCGGCCGAGGCCCGGTTCGCCGCCGCCTCCGCGACCCACGTCACCGGCGGGCCGGCCCCGGACAACCCGAACCAGCGGGTCCTCACCCGTCGCTTCAACGGGGTCACGATCGAGATCCGGACCGAGAGCGGCCTGATCGTGGACTTCCACGGTCTGCCGGACCAGGCCTTCCCGCCGCAGCGCACCCACCCGCTCCCCGAGCCGACCGGCGCGCCGATGACGTCCTCGTCCTCCTCGTCGTCCTCGGGGGCGGCCGGTGCGGTCCCGCACCCGGCCCACGACGTGGACCACGGGGCCTCCCACGACGCGGCCACCGGGCTGCGGCCGGACCACACCTCGTTCGAGGTCACCCAGCCCGTCGGTGCCCAGCCCGACGGTGCCCAGCTCCCGAGCGCCCGGCCGACCGCCCCGCCCCGGCGGTTCGAGCTGCGCCGGGGCGTCCTGGAGGAGGGCGGCGAGGACGCCACCGTCCTCGTGCTGCGCACCCACCTGGACGGCTCGGCCCTGCCGACGCGCGACGCGCAGGACGCTCCGATCGACCGGACGGCCGCGCTGAACGCGCTGCAGGACCGGGTCAGGGCGGGCGCCGAGAAGTTCAACACCGGCCACCGGCTGCCCGACGGCAGCCTGCTGCGGGTGCGGGTGGAGTTCGTCGACACCGCGGACGCCGCCCACCGCACGGTGCGGCTGCACGAGGGCAGCGCCCGGCAGAACGACCGGAACTGGCACCTGGGCATCTCCCAGGAGCAGCTGGTCCGTCAGCTGGGCCGTGCCGTGGACCTGCCGTTCGAGGTGCGCACCGGTGGCGGGTCGGACCGGATCGTCCCGGTGCTGCGGCCGGAGCGGCTGCGCGCGCTGGGCCGCCTCGCGGACGACGTGTCGGGCGGGTCCTTCCAGTCCGACTCGCGGCCGCTGCCGCCCAGGGCGGTGTTCGGCGAGGCCGTCCGCGTCAGGGCGCTGAGCGGGGAGCCCGGGGAGCCGGGCCACCTGCCGGCGGGCCTCGACCCGGCGGCGACCGGCGCGGACCGGGTACTGGGGCGTCACGCCAACGGCACCCTGCTGGTCCGGACGACGGAGGGCGGGGTCAGCACCCTCTTCCCGGCCCACTGGACGGCCGAGCGCGCCGTCTACGCGGCCGAGCAGGCGTATCTGCACGCCCGCCGCACGAACGGGGTCGAGGACGACGGCAGCGGTGTCCGCCGCTGGCAGGGCGAGTACGACGGCGTCCGGATCGAGGGCGAGCTGGCGGGCCCGGGCACGACGGGCGCGTTCGTCTCGTTCCGTCCGGCCGCCGGCCAGCAGGACCTGAGGACGACCGGGACCGGACCGGACCGGTCCACCCACCTCGGCGCCCTGCCGGGCGCGGGGCGCCGGGGAGTGCGGCTTCCGGAAGCTCCGGGTACGAACGAGGACGGCACCCGTCGGGCGGACGTCCTCGAACTCGACCGAGCCGTGGAGCCCGGGGCTCCGCTGGCCCGCTTCCCGTCGCGTTGGCGGGCCTCCGGGGAGGGGCACCTGCTCTACCCCGAGGGCTGGACGCCCGGGCAGGCAGGCCGCGCGGCCGCCACGGCCGAGGCCGGCGACCACACCGTCCACGTCCCCCTGAGGGACGGCCGCAGGCGCTGGTTCGGTGCCTTCGGCGAGATGCCGATCGCCGGGATCTCGCAGGGTGACCGGATCGTGGCCCACGGACCGGCCCAGATGGAGCCCGACGCCCACCCGCACTGGAGGGAGACCCGCACCCTCTTCCGGTCCTCCGAGCGGGCGGTTCGGCTCGACGGCCTGGAGGCGGGCGGCCGCTGGGCCCTCTTCGACAACGGCCACGAGGTCCACCAGCTCACGCTCAGGGTCCTGCTGCGGCCGGCCGACGGGATGACGCCCGAGCAGGTCCAGCACGTGCGGGAGCGGCTGGCCGACGAGGCCGACCGGCACTTCGAGGGGTACGTCGGCCACACGGACCCCGACGAGTCCACCGGGGACCGGCACCTGGTGCTGTCCCTGCGTTTCACCGAGGACCCGCAGGACGCCGACTGGACCATGGACGTCCACCCCGGGGACGGGGCGAACCTCACCGGTCACCTGCCGGAGGCGCTCCACCCCGACCGGGCCGCCGAGCTGCTCGACGCCGTGTCCGAGGCCACCCATGGCGCGCGACGCGGCATGGACCCCGAGTACGCGCCGCTGCTGCGCCTGCGCGACCCCGACGACAACCACGGGGCGTCGCTCGGTGCCGTCGAGGTGCCGCCCCCGGCCCAGGAGCCGGGGCGGATCCGGCGCGCGTTCGACGGGGCCGGCTGGGAGCACGGCGGCTTCGGCCTGCCGCCGCAGTGGTCCCACGGCGAGGCCCGGTACGCCGCCCACCAGGTCTTCCAGGACCTGGGGGGCCTGGGCCGGGGCCGTCCGCAGGCCGAGATCCTCACCGGTGAGTTCGCCGGGGTCGGCGTCAGGCTGCTGATCGACCGCGGGCAGATCATGAACTTCTGGGCCGCGCCCGGCCAGCGCCTCGGCGACCAGGCCTCGGCGTCCCCGGCCCCGGCGCCCGTGCGGGTGCTGGCCACGGCGGAGGTCCGTCCGCCCGCCGACCCGTTCCTGGCCGGCCTCCGGGCCCAGCACGTCCAGGCCTACGAGGCCCAGCGGGTGGCGCTGTCCGACGGTGACACCAGGACGGTGCTGACCGTCCGGATCCATCCGCTGGCGATCGACCTGGGCGCGAGCGCGGTCGAGACGGCGCGCAACCTCGACCGGATGCTGCTCACCGCGGAGGCGGGCGTCCGAGAGGTCTTCAACCACGGCCAGCGGCTGCCCAACGGCGATCTGCTGGAGGTCGCGGTCCAGTTCGTCGACCGCGCGGACGACGCCCACCACGTCGTCAACGTCCGGCTCGACCAGCCGCAGGAGAGCGCGCGCAACTGGGGTGTGCACTCCGCGCCGAGGACGGTCGGCCACGAGATCGGCCACCTGCTCGGTCTCGGGGACGAGTACCGGCGCGCGTCGGCCGGGCCCCGGCCGGTCTACCCGGAGGGCGGCCTGATGACCGCTCCCACCCTCGACCAGCGCGGCCGGGTCTGGTACGACGCCGACCGCCCCCTGATGGAGCCGGAGCGGACCGCCAACCCCGACGCGGCGCTGCGGCCGCACAACCTGGACGAGCTGGGCGCGGTCCTCGACGGGGTGCTCGGGACCGCCCCCCGGCAGTCCCGCGGCGGCGAACTCCCGGACCGGGCGTCCTTCGACGAGGACACCCGGCGGGCCGCCCTGCACGACGGGCCGGCCGGCCGGGGCGGGCACCTGACCCCGCCGGCGACCTCCGAGCAGCCGCGCCCGGAGCCGTTGCCCGGGTCCCTCAACCGCAACGGCACCTACCTGGTGGCCGGCGGCGAGGTGCTCGGCGACCGGTTGGCGGAAGCGCCGCACGCGCGCCGCGACTCCCGGTCGCTGCGGATGATGTTCCCCGAGCACTGGACGGCCGACGACGCGGTGTACGCGGCGAAGCAGGCCTACCTGGACGCCCGGCGCACCGACGGCGTCACCGAGACCGGTCCCGTCTCGTACCGCTGGACCGGCGAGTACGCCGGGGTCCGGATCGAGGGCGAGATCCGGGGCGGCGATTTCACCTCCTTCCGGCCCTCGCTCGACCAGCGCGGGCTCGACACGCCGCCCTGGCTGGCGCCCGGGGAGGCGCAGGCCTTCGGCCACCGGGTGGAGGACCTGGCCCGCTACGGCGACCGGCACACCCTCGCCGGCGTCCACCACGAGCGGCCGGGGACGGCGCCCGCCGACCACGGCCTGCGGATCGGCCCGCCCGAGCCGGAGAACCCCAACGGCACCTACCGGGCGACCGTCTGGTACCTGGACCCGACGGTCTCGCCGCACGCGCCGCTGACCGACTTCCCGACCCGGGAGCACCGCCGCGCCGACCAGCCGAGCCAGATGTTCTACCCCCGCGAGTGGGGGCCCGAGCAGCTCCTCGACCAGGTGGAGCGGGCCTTCGGCGCCAGGGTGCACCAGACGGAGCTGCCGGACGGGAGCCTGCACTGGATCGGGACGTCCCGGGGCGTGCGGATCGAGGGCATCGTCCGCGACGGGCAGCACCTCGCCCACCGGCCGACCAGCTGGCAGCCGTTCCGCAACGGTGACCGGGCCGAGGTGCTGGAGACCCTCGTGCGGCACCCGCTGCGGGACGACGGCGACCACACTGGCGTCACCTTCCGCCGTGACCTGCTCGGCAACGGCGAGTTGCGCACCGAACTGGTCGTCCAGGTGCGGGCGGGCGACACGACCCGCGAGCGGCGCGGCGAGCTCCAGGCGATCGCGAACCGGTACGTCCGGGAGTCCCTGCGACCCGGTGACCCCGCGGTCCGGGTGAGGCTCGACTTCGTGGCGCCCGAGGACGTCACCCCGGGGCTCCCGCCGCTGTCGCCGAGCATCGACTTCGCCTTCGAGACGAACCTCCGCTCGCGGCTGTGGAACCTCCGGGGGCTCGTCACCGAACTCGACGCCGCCCACCCGGTCACCTGGGAGCACCGCACCGTCGGGGACGACGCCCCGCCGGCGGCGCCGCTGCGCCCGCCGGTGACCCCCGGCACCGGCGAGCGCCCGGACACCGTGACCCGCCTGGAGGCCGGCGAGGACGTGGGACTGGCCGACGCGCCGGCCTTCGCGGCCGGCCTGGCCGCCGACGCGGGCCGCGGCCTGCCCCCCGAGTGGACGGCGGTGGAACGGCGCCACGCGGCGCGCAGGGTCGCGGCGCAGGCCGACCTCCCCCCGGGCACGACGGACGTGGTCGTGGGGCGCTTCGCCGGCGCCGAGCTCCGGGTCGAACTGACGGATGGCCGGATCACCGACTTCCACGGAACGCCGGACCAGGCCTTCGCGGACCAGTACCGGCCCCGCCCCCGCGAGGACCGGCCGGACCCGCAGATGCTGCACGCGCCGATGCCGCTGCCCGGTGACGCGCCGGAACCGGTCGCGCACACCGGGCCCGAACCCGCCCCCTCGCTGCACCTGGACCTGGACGGCCTCTGGCACCGGCCGCGGCACGACGACGGCGGCCCGGCCGGCCTGTTGCGCCCGGAGCACCGCCCGCTGCGCCCGGAGCCGGTCGTGGAGCACAACGGGACGGTACGGGTCCACGACTGGTCGCTGTCGCCCCACGTCGAGGAGGGCTCGTCGCTCGCCCACTTCCCGTCGAGCTGGCTCCGGCCGGACGACGCCCCGGGCCACGTCTACTACCCGAGGGACTGGACGGCCGACACGGCCCTCGCGCACGCGCGCGCCGCGGCGGAGCTGCCGCTGCGGCAGACGCCCCTGGCGGACGGCCGCACGCACTGGGTCGGCGAGTCCGGCGGCGTGCGGATCGAGGGGACCAGGGACGCGGCCGGGACGCTGCTCACGCACCGCCCGACGCCGGACCAGCCGCACGCGCCGTACCGGGCCTGGAACGAGGACGGCGTGGTCCACCGCTCCGACCACCAGGGCACCGACCGGCGGGGCCGGCTGGGGATCGAGTCGGTCCGGCGGGTGCTGTTCGACAGCGGGCAGGAGGGCTTCGAGGCCGTCACCCGGGTGCACGTGAGCGTGCCGGAGGGGACCGCGCCGGAGGTGCTGGCGCGCCGCCAGGACTACGTCCGCCGGTTCATCGTGGGCTTCGTCGAGCTGGTCGAGCGGCGCGAGGTGGGTCTGCCGGGCCTGGTCCGGGTGGACGTGCGGTTCACCGACGACCCCGCGGCGGCCTCGTTCCGGGTCGACATGCCGACCGCGCGGCACGCGGACTCGACGAAGCTGGTGCCGCCGTTCCTGCGCGGCGTCAACACCCAGGGAATGGAGCGGGCGGAACGCCGCCTCGAATCCGTCGCGCCGCGGCTGGACGAGGAGGCCCACGCCCTGGTCCTGCCCCCGGCCGAGCGGCACCCCGGGTACCTGTTGGAGCGGCCCGCGGGGGTCGAGGTCGCGCCGGGGGCCCACTGGGTGGCGGGCGCCGAGGACGCGCTCCCGCACTGGCCCACCCGGGACCTCTCCGACCGGGCGGGCCGCGGCCTGCCCGAGACCTGGACGGTCGAACAGACCCGGTACGCGGCCGACCGGATCATGGCCGACGCCGAGCGCCGGGGCGAACTCCCGGCCGCGACGGGGACGGTGTTCCACCGCGGCGAGTTCGCCGGGCAGCGGATCGAGATCCGGCTGGAGGACGGCCGGATCACCGACTTCTGGGCCCGGAACGCCCCGGTCCGGGTCGTTCCGCTGCACGACGCCGCCCTCCAGCTGGAGAGCACCCAGCGTCACCAGGGCTTCGACATCCACCGCAACGACCTGCCGGGCGGTGACCGCGAGACCCTGCTGACGATCCGGGTGACCCTGGACGTGGCGGACGTCGACCTGTCGCTCGCGGGATCCGCCCAGCGGCTGGAGGACCTGCGGCAGCGGGCGCACGACGGCGTCGACCGCCTGTTCAACCAGGGCCAGCGGCTGCCCGACGGCGACCGGCTGCGCGTGCGGCTGCGGTTCGTCGACCCCGACGACGACCCCCACGTGACGGTCGAGGTGCGCACCGATCTCGACCGGGAGGACAACCTCACCTGGGGGCTGAACACCACCGAGACGACGATCGTCCACGAACTCGGGCACCAGCTCGGCCTGCCCGACGAGTACCGCGACGCCGTGGAGGGGGCCCGCGCGGTGTACCCGGACGGCGGCCTGATGGGCGGTACGTACATCGACCCCTCCGGCCGCGTGCAGGTCGAACAGGACAACCCGTTCGGCGTCGACACCGAGAACCGGGAACGCTTCCTGCAGCCGCGCAACCTGCGCCAGCTCGGGGCCGTCGTCAACGGCGCCTGGCACGCGGACGGCCGGTCGAACGCCGACCGGTTCGCCTCCGACGGCCTGCCGAACCGGGCGCTGTTCCGGCTGGAGACGCGCCAGGAGGCCCTGTCCGGCCTCCGGCCGGGCGAGACCGGCCACCTGGCACCGCGACCGGGCGCCGCGCGGCAGCGGCCGGAGCCGGTCCCGGGCTCGGAGAACCTCAACGGCACCTACCGGGCGCGGGTCCGCACCACGGTCGGCCTGGGGGACGAGTCCTTCGAGGTACCGCACCGCGCCCCGGACGACAACACCCCCGGCCGGTCCCGCCCGACCCGGATGATGTTCCCGGAGCACTGGACCACCGAGCAGACGGTGTACGCGGCCGAGCAGGCCTACCTCGACGCCCGCCGCAACGGCGGGATCCGCGAGAGCGGCCTCGGCCACCGGTGGACCGGCCAGTACGGCGGCGTACGGATCGAGGGCGAGCTGCGGGGCTCGGAGTTCGTCTCGTTCCGCCCCGCGGACGACCAGCGCGGGCTGGAGACGCCCGACTACCTGCCGCACCGGCGGACCGGTCAGCCGTTCGACCAGCGGATCGCCGACCTGACCCTGTACGGGGACCGGCAGACCATGGACGGCGCCCACCACCGGCCGACCGAGGAGTCCGGCCGCCGGTACGGCACCGAGGTCGGCGACCGGGTGGAGACCAACGCCAACGGCACCTACCGGGCGGCGGTCTGGTTCCTCGACCCGATGGTGGAATCGGGCACCCCGGCGGCCGAACTGCCGTCCCACTGGTACCGGCGCGCGGACCAGGAGACCCACACCTTCTACCCCGACACCTGGCTGCCCTCCCGGGTCGAGCAGGCGGTGCACGAGGCCTACCTGGACGCGACCGTCGAGCGGCTGCCGGACGGCCGGACCGAGCGCTGGGTCGGTCTGGCACACCTCCCCGGGGAGGCGCTGCCCCTGCAGATCGAGGGGCTCACCCGGGACGGCCTGCACCTGGCCCACCGTCCGACGGCCCACCAGCCGGAGCGGGCGCACCCCGAGTGGCGTCACGACGCCGTGGCGGCGCGGTCGGCCGAGCGGCGCACCACCGTCACCCCCGACAGCGACGTCGCCGTGACGATCCGTCACCTCCGCTTCGAGAGCGGCCAGCTGGGCATCGAGCTGGCCGCCGCCGTCCACCTGCGCACCGAGGGCTCGACCCCCGGGGAGCGGGCCCGGTACCGGGCCGAGGTGCAGGATTCGCTGGACGCGCACCTCGACAGCCTGTCCACCGGGGACGAGCCGCTGGTCCGGCTCCGGGTGGTGTTCACCGACGACCCGGCCGGGGCCCACTCCAGCCTGCGGGTCCCGCACGACGACGACATCGACCTCCAGGCGCTGCTGCCCCGCCTCATCGAGGCGGCGGACGGGGACATCCCCGGATACATCCGCGACCTCGCCGACGAGGCGCCGGCCACCGGCTGGCGGCTGCGCCCCGCCGGCGCGGCGGAGCCGCTGCGCGAGCCCGGCACGCCGGGGACGGCCGAGCGCCCGGTCACCACCGACCGGTTGCGGGCCCTGCGCGACGACGTCGACGCCTCCTTCGGCCCCTCCTCCCTCCTGCACCCGGACCCGGCCCTGCCCGCGGACTGGTCGCGCGAGCTGGGCCGGTACGCCGCCCACCTGGTGCGCGCCAACGAGTCGGGGGTGCCGGACCCGCGGCAGCCGGGCGTCACGATCCACAGCGGGCGGGTCGGGGGTGAGTGGTTCGTGGTGCGCGCCGTGGACGGGCGCATCGACCAGTACCGGCACGATCCGGACGGCGGGACGCCGCCCACGACGCCGCGCTCGGAGTCCTCCGACATGTCGGATGTGTCGGACTTCTCGGACGCCTCGGACACCTCGGACGTCGAGATGACCGAGGTGTCACCCTCCCGCAGCAACCAGCCGGGCGGCCAGGGCGGGAGTGGCTCCGGCAGCGGGGGCGGCCCGCACCAGCCGGGCCAGTTCGGCCAGGACGGCGACGAGTTGATGCCGTTCGCGGTCGGCCAGAGCGACATCGACATGGCCGAGGCCGTTCCCCTGCCGGCCGAGAGCCAGCTGGCGAACCTCCTGTTCGACGGCCTCGATCTGGCCGGCGACAACCTCGGCCTGGGCCCGTTCGACCTCAACGCCCTCGACGCTCTCAACGCCTTCGATCCCCATGCCCTGCCCTTCGATCCCAACGCCCCCGGCGGCTTGGACTTCCTCGGCGATCTCGGCGGCTTCGACTTCCTCGGCGGCCTCGGCCCGGACCCGCTCGCCGCCGCGTCGGGCTCTTCGCTCCGGCAGGGGTACGCGTCGGCCCGTCTCGTCGGGGCGCCGAACGCGCCCGAGTCCGGCATCTTCTCGGCCAGTGCCCTGCGTTCCTTCGAGGCGCGGCGCGGCTTCCTGCCCGACGGGGAGCGGGCCACCGAGCTCGTCCTCCGGATGGGCGTCGACACCAGGCTGCTCGGCGACGACCCGGTCGCCAACGCGGCGACCGTGCGCGATCTCGCCCAGCGCGCCCAGCAGGGGGTCGACGAGGTCTACAACGTCGGCCACCGGCTGCCCGGCGGCGACCGGCTGATCGTCCGCGTCGAGGTCGCCCCCGCCGGCGGAGTGGTGGACCACACCGTCGTGCTCCACCCCGGGCCGGTCCCGGGCGGCGACGACATGGTGGAGTGGCGGCACGACCTCCCGGGCCAGTCGATCGCCCACGAACTTGGTCACTGGCTGGGCCTTCCGGACGAGTACCGCAGGGTCGACCGCTTCAACTGGGCCCGGCACAGCGACGGCCGGCTGATGGCCGCCCAGTACCTGGACGAGTTCGGCCGCTTCGGCATCGACGTCGACGCCGGCATCCCCAACGACGGCGGCCGGGCCACCGCGGCCCTGGCCCCGCGCCACCTGCGCGAGATCAACGCGGCCGTGGACCGCGGTCTCGGCCGGTGGCAGACCGAGCCCACGGCCGTCGGCGCCCCGCCGGCCCGGGCCGCCTTCGACCTGGAGGTCCGCCGCACCGCCCTGTACGGCGACACCGGGCAGCCCGGCGGGCACCTGCTGCCGCCGCCCGGCTCCGAGCGGGTCCGCCCGACCCGCACCGTCGGGACGCACGACAACGGCACCCTGGTGGTCGAGTACCCGGCGGCCGCCGGGCGGCCCCGCGGCGACCTCTCCGGCGCCGTGGCCGGAGACCTCGCCGTCTCGGCCGCCGCCGCCGCACAGCCCCGCCGCCGCACCCTCTTCCCGGAGCACTGGACGGAGGAGGACGCGGTCTACGCGGCCGAGCAGGCCTATCTGGACGCCCGCCGCACCAACCGCGTCGTCGCCCTGGACGGGACGCCGGGCACCTTCGGCCCCGAGCGGGCGACCCACCGCTGGACCGGCGAGTACGCGGGCGTCCGGATCGAGGGCGAGGTGCGGATCGCGGGCGGCGAGCCGGGGCGGGAGTTCCTCTCCTTCCGCCCCGCGGAGGACCAGGCCGGCCTGGTGGCCGGCCCCCTCGTGCCCGCCCCGCCGATGCGGCCGGGGCCGTTCGGCCAGCGGGCCGAGGACGTCCTCCGGTACGGCGACCGGCAGACCCTGACCGGCCTCCACCACGAGCTGACCGACATCGCCACCGGGCACACGCCGCAGGAGCTGCTGGGCCTGCACGGGGTGCGGCTCGTGGACGCCGGTCCGGCCGAGCACAACGGGACGTACCGGGCCGTGGCCCACTTCCTCGACCCCCGGGTCCGGGTGGGCTCGCCGATGGCGGAGTTCGAGACCCGCTGGCACCGCTCGGCCGACACGGCCGAGCGCACCATGTACCCGCGGAGCTGGGAGTCCGAGCAGGTGCTCCGCCGGGTGGTGGCCGCGCACGCCAACGCCTTCAACCGGGTCGCGCTGCCGGACGGCCGGACCGTCCACTGGGTCGGCGAGTCCCACGGCGTCCGGATCGAGGGGCTGATCCGCGACGGCCGTCACCTGGCCCACCGGCCCACCGCCGACCAGCCGGCGCCCGCCCTGCACCGCTGGGACGACCAGCACGTCGTCGGCCACGCCGAACCCTCCCCGCTGCAGGTCGGCGGGCGCCCGGTGGTGGCCCGGCGGGTGTTCTTCGACAGCGGCCAGCACGGCCTCGACGTGACCCTCCGGCTCCACCTCGAACCCACCGCCGGCATGACGCACGAGCAGATCCAGCGGGCCCGGGAGCGCCTGGTCGAGCTGGCCGACCGGCACGCCTTCGAGCGGCTCGACGCCGCGGCCCGGCGTCCGGACGGCAACCGGGACATGCTCGTCCGGCTGCGCCTGGAGTTCACCGACGACCCGGCCGGCGCCTACACCTCCGTCCCGGTCGACCCCGTCGGCACCACCCCGCCGGCCGCCTTCCTCGGGGGCCTGGGGATCGTCGGCGGCCGGGACGCCTTCCTCACCGAGGCCGGCCGGCTTGTCCGGGAGGCACGCCCGCTCACCGAGGTGCTGGCCGAGGCCTTCCCGTTGCACGGCCCCACCGATCTGCGCGAGCCGGGCCCGCTGCGGCCGGGTGAGCGGCCGCCCGCGGTGGTGCCGCTGATCGGCGGCGCCGAACTCCGGCCCCGCCTCACCGAAGCCCTGAACCAGGCGCTCGCCCACCCGGAGTGGACGGCCACGGCGGTTGGACTGCCGCGCGAGTGGAACGCCGTCGACGCCGGGCACGTGGCCCTGCGGGTGCTGGAGCAGCTGCCCCTGCCGGGCGGGGACGGTGTCCCCGACGGGGTGCACCGGGGAGAGTACGCCGGTGTCAGGCTCGCCATCCGGGTGGAGAACGGCCTGATCGCCGACTTCAGGGGCGAGCCGGGCCAGACCTTCCCGCCCCAGCTCGACGTGCCGGTGCCGCACCCCGGCGAGCAGGGCGGCTTCCCCCACCTGCCGCTGAGCGCGGCGGAGGCCGCCGCCGCGCGGCCCCGACTGGTCACGGTCGCCGGGGACGGCCGCTGCCTGCTGCACGCGGTCGCGGCCACGGCCCCGAACACCGTGCACAACGCGCTCGCCCTGCGGGGCAGGACGGTCGCCGCCGACGCGACGCCCGAGCTCCTCGCGGAGAGCCTGCGCGCCACCGTCGGCGACTACCTGGACCGGACGCCGGTCGCGGAGCTGTCGCCGGGGATCGTGGCCGGATCGCGCCTGCACCTCGTCGGGGTCTTCCAGGTGCCCGACCACCTGGCGGCTCCGTTCGCCGACTTCGTCGGGACCCAGCCGCGCGGCACCGCCGCGCACTTCCAGGAGTTCCTCCAGTCGGACCAGGTCCGGGTGACGGAGGTGGAGGCCGCCACCCTGCGCGAGACCGTCCGGCAGTGGGACACCCACTGGGCCGCCGACAGCGGTGAGATGCTCCCGCCCGCGCTGGCCCAGGCCCTCGGGGTCCGGCTGCGCGTGCTGAACCACGACGGGTCCGAGCGCAACAGCTTCGGACCGCTGGACGGCACCCCGGTGACGGTCTACCACAACGGGGTCGACCACTACGACGGCAGCGCCGCCACCGGCCACGAGCTGTCCACCGGGCGGGCCGAGGAGACCCCCGGGCTCTTCCACGTCGAGGGGTACGGGGCCGGCTGGCAGGCACTCGTGATCGGCGGCGAACCGCCGCTGATCGGCCCGGACCGGGGCCGGCCCGGCCCGCCGTCGGTGGTCGAGCACAACGCCGTCCGCCGGGTGCACGACTGGACGCCCCTGCCCGGCATCGACCAGGCCTCGCCGCTGACCCGGTTCCCGTCCCGCAACCAGCGGGACGCGAACGCGCCGGGCCACGCCTACTACCCCGAGAGCTGGAGCGCCTTCGAGACCACCTCGCACGTGCTGGGGGCGGCCGCCGACCCGCTCAGGTCGACACCGTCCGCCGACGGCCGCGTGCACTGGGTCGGCGAGGCGGGCGGGGTGCGGATCGAGGGCATCAGCGCGCCCGACGGGACGGTGCGTTACCACCGGCCGTCCGATCACCAGCCGCACGGCCGGTACGACTCCTGGGACGACGCCGGGGTGGTCGCGCGCGGCGCCCGGACCAGCACCCTGATCGGCGCCGACCCCACCGGCGGGGGACACCCGGTGGGCGTGCGACGGGTGCTGTTCGGCAGTGGCCAGGAAGGCGTCGAACTCACCGTCACGGTGCGTCTGGAGGGCGCGGAGGGGATGTCCGACCGGCAGCTCGGAGCGGCCCGGCAGCACCTGCGGACCCTCTTCGACCGGCGGGTCGACCGCGCGGTGGAGGCCGGCCAGGACCGGATCCGGCCGGACTCCGACGACTTCATGGCGAGCCTGTGGGCGGACCTGCCCGGACCGGGGGCCGACGACCGGCTGCACCGGGTGCGGCTGAGGTTCACCGACCTGCCCTCCGAGGCCGCCGTGCCGGTGAGGGTCGGTGAGGACGGGCCGCGGCTCGAAGGGCCGCTGGCCGCCGTCGTCGACGCCCTGGACGTCCGGGGCCCCCGCGACCTGACCCTGGAGCTCGCCGACTCGCTGGCGCTGCCCCCGCTGGACCGGGCAGCGGCCCTGCCGCCGTCCGCTCCGGCCGGCGCACCACGCCTCGTGACCGGACACGCGGACGCTCCCGCGGACCGGTTCGCCGTCACGGAGCCGGACGCGGGCCGCCACCTGCCGCAGGAGTGGACGGCCGGGGAGCGCAGGTTCGCCGCGGACTGGATCGCCCGGAACCGGCCCGGCCGGGCGGTCGGGGAGGAAGGCTTCCTCCTGACGGCGCCGATGGTCCACCGGGGCGAGTTCGCCGGAGTCCGGCTCAACGTCCGGACGGAGAACGGCCTCATCACCGACTTCTGGGGTGAGGCGCACCAGCGGTCCGGGGCGGCCGCGGGCCGGCCGGAGCCGGCCGAGACCCGGGTACTCGCGCAGGCGACGGTGCGCCCGGCGACGCACGACGACCCGCTGCGCCACGACATGGACGGCCAGCGGTTCCAGTCCTTCCGGGCGCGCCGGGTCGAACTGGCCGACGGCGACACCCGGACGGTGGTCTCCGTGGCGGTCCACCTGGACACCGCGGGGCTGGACACCGCCGACCCCCGGGTGGGGCGGCGGTTGACGGAGCTCCGGCGGCGCGCGCTGGAAGGCGTCGACGACGCGTACAACCTCGGTCAGCGCCTGCCCAACGGTGACCAGTTGCGGTTCGAGCTCACGTTCAGCGACCGCCCCGAGGACGCGGACCACACGGTGCGGGTCGCGGGCCAGGACGTCCGGCCGCACATGGCGCTCTGGCACCTGGGCCTGGAGTCGAACGTGATCGCCCACGAGCTCGGCCACGTGCTCGGGCTCGCGGACGAGTACCGGCCGTCCGGGCGGACGCGGCGCGAGACGGTCTACACCGACGGCTATCTGATGTCGGCCCAGCACCAGGACCCCTCGGGACGCTACCTGCTGGACGAGGCGAACCCCTTCGCCGGTCCCACCACGCACGACAGCACCCAGGTGCTGGCCCCGCGCAACCTGCGCGCGATCGGCGCGGTGATCGACCGGCAGCTGCGGCCGGTCCCCGACCCGCTCGCCGCGCCGCGTCCGGACGGCACCCAGCCCCCGGCCGGCCCGCCCGCCGCCCAGCCCCCGGCCGGCCGCCTGCCGAGGCGGGCCCGGTTCACGGCCGGGACGATCGAGCAGGCCCTCTACGGACCGGACCGCGTCGGCGGCCACCTCGCCCCGCCGCCCGGTGCGCCGGGGCCCCGCCCCGAACCGCTGCCGGGCGGGCGGCACCGGAACGGCACCTACACCGTCGAGGGCCCGGCCGAGCGGTGGCGGGCGGGGAGCGCCGGCCGGGCCGGCGACGTCGACCTCCCGCCCCGGACCACGGCCGTTCCGCCGCCCCCCGGGGCGATGGACGACTCCGTGCTGCCGCCCCGGGCCAGGCCGACGCGGACCATGTTCCCGAGCCACTGGACGGCGGAGGAGGCGGTGTACGCGACCGAGCAGGCGTACCTGCACGCGCGCCGCACCAACGCCGTCACCCTGCGCCCGGACGACTTCGGGCCGGCCGTGTACCACTGGACCGGCGAGTACGCCGGGGTGCGGATCGAAGGCGAGCTGAGGGGAGGCGACCGCCTCGGCCGGGTGACGGGCGAGAACTTCCTGTGGTTCCGGCCCGCCGCCGACCAGGGCGGACTGGAGGCGCCCGCCTACCTGCCGTGGCGCTCCACCGCCCCGCGCGACCTCGGCTACCGGGTCGAGGAGTTCGGCCGCTACGGGGACCGGCAGACGCTGACCGGCGCGCACCACTTCCCGGCCACCGGCTCCGGCCGCGAACGCGGTCTGGTACAGGGTGACCAGCTGCCGGAGAACCCCAACGGCACCTACCGGGCGCACCTCTGGTTCCTGGACCCGCGGGTCGACCCGCGCTCGCCGATGGCGGAGCTGCCGACCCGTTGGCACCGGCTCCCCGACGACCGGCCGCACACCTTCTACCCCAGGTCGTGGACGCCCTCCGTCCTGCACGACCGGGTGCGGGACGCCTACTGGAACCGCTTCCACACCGAGACCCGGGCGGACGGAACCACCCACTGGACGGGGCTCGCCGACGGCGTGCTGATCGAGGGCCTGGTCCGGGACGGACAGCACCTGGTGCACCGCCCGGTCGCCGAGCAGCCCCTGGCGCCGTGGCACACGCGGTGGCCCGTCGAGGGCGTGCCGCAGTCGAACGGCCGGATGGAGGTGCTGTTGCCCGCCGGGGACGGACTCCTCGGCGGGAACCACCGGCCGCTCCGGGGAACGGTCGACTGGGTGACCTTCGACACCGTGCAGACGGGCATCGAACTGACGGTCCCGGTGCACCTGGCCGTCCACCCGGACGCGACCCCGCAGCAGGTGGAGGCGTACCGGGCGGCCGTGCAGCAGACCGTGGACGCCGCGGTCGGCGGCCTCGCGCCGGGCGGCACGCTGACCCGGTTGAGGATCGAGTTCACCGCCACACCGGACGGGGCACACTCCTCCGTGCGGCTCCAGCAGCCGGTCGACCTCGTCACCCTGGTGCCCGAGCTCCTGCTCCGCTCCGGCGGAGACCTCTCCGGGTACATCCGCCGGGCCGGCGGCGTCGAGCTCCCGGTCGACGCCAACCCGCTGCGGGAGCCGGGCGTGCCCGGCACCGGCGACCGCCCGACGACGGTGAACCGGGCCGTGCTGCCGGCCGGGACGGCGGACCTCGCGCCCGTGCTGTCCGCCGAGGCCGGGCGCGGCCTTCCCCGTGAGTGGTCGCAGGAGGACCGCCACTACGCGGCGCGGCTGCTCACGACCACCACGCCCGGTCGGCCCACGGGCGAGGCCCTCCCCGGGGCACCCGACCCGGTCGTCCACCGCAGGACGTACCTCGGCGTGCGGCTGAACGTGCGGGTGGAGAACGGCGCCATCACCGACTTCTGGGGCGACCCGGGTCAGACGCTCGGACGCCCGATCTCCCGGACGGCGACCCCCCGGGAGCTGGAACCCCTCCTGGCGGTCGGCTCGTTCGTGGACATCGACGCCACCGGACAGTCCCACGGGAGCGAGCGGCTCTTCACCGTACGCCGGCTCGAACTGCCGGACGGCGGAACCGAGACCGAGGCCACCGTGAGCATCCACCTCGACACCTCACTGCTGAGGCACGACGACCCGAACACCGCCGGGCAGCTGGAGCAGCTGCGCGGCCGGGTGGCGCTCGGTGTCCAGGAGATCTACAACACCGGGCACCGGCTGCCCAACGGCGACCGGCTGCGGGTCGCGGTCGTCTTCACCGACGCTCCGGGCCCCGCGAACCACAGCGTCGTCGTCCACCCCGGCGGCGCGCAGCTCGGCCCGCACAGCTGGAACCTGTCCAGCAGCCCGCACGAACTCGCCCACGAGATCGGCGGGGCCGTCTTCCACACCGAGCGGCCCGGGCTGCTCCCCGACGGCGCGGACCCGGCCGGAGCCCTGACGGTCGGTCATGTCGGCGCTCTGAGTGCGGCGATCGACCGGGTCCACGCGATCACGGGCGGGACCGCCGCCGCCGGTGCCGACGGGACCGGTCTGCCGCCGCGGGCCGGCTTCCACCAGGCGGAGCGCAACGGCGCGCCGGACGGCAGCGGGGGACACCTGCACCCGTCGCCCCTCGCGTCGGAGGTCCCCGGCGGGCGCGGCCGCAACGGCACCTACCAGACCGTCGAGCCGGTGACGACCCGGCCGGAGGACGTCATCATGGCCGGCCAGTTCGGGATGGCACCGCTCACCGAGATCCGGCGGACCATGTTCCCCGCCCACTGGACGGCCGAGCAGGCCGCGTACGCGGCCGACCAGGCGTACCTGCAGGCGCGCCGGGCCGGCGTGCTCACCGCGGACGCGTCGAACCCGCGGCAGACCGGTCTGACCAGGTGGGACGGGATGGACGTGCTGACCTGGAGAGGCGAGTACGGCGGCGTGCGGATCGAGGGCGAGCTGTGGAACGGCGCGCTCGGGGAGTTCCGGCCGTCCCTCGACCAGAGCGGGCTGGACGCACCCGCGTACATGCCGCTGCCTCCGGCCCCGCCCCAGGCCCACGGAGCGGGTGACGTCGACATGACGGTCGCTCCGCCGCACCAGGACGCGGACGGGGACACGGCGATGGACGAGTTCCTCGACCTGAACGCCTTGCTGGGTGGCGGCTCCGGAGCCGGCCACACCCTCCAGTTCGCCAACTCGGAGCAGGGCGACCGGTCGACGACCGCACCGCACGCCCAGGTGTTCGTCCCGGCCGGTGAGGAGACGGCCGCACCCCGCCCCATCGCCAGGGCCCGGACCAGCGCGTCGTCCGCGTCGACCACTTCCGGGGGAGCCGAGCGGGACGGGCTCTCCGTCCTGCACGCGGTCATCGCCGGTGCTCCCGAGCTGTTCCGGGAGCCGCTCGGCGACCAGTCGGCGGGACCGTCCCACGGCCGGACCGCGACCGCGGCCGAACTGCGGGACGTCGTCGATCGGCGCCTGCGCGACGATCCCGAACTGGCGCGCGAGGCCTACGGGATCTACGAGCGCTGGGCGGCGCGGCTCGACCTGCGGCCCGGGCCGTGGAACGAGGTGCACGGCGAGTTGCTCACCGCGGTGGAGCACTGGGCCGCGCGTGGCCGGAGCGATGCCGGTGACCTGCTCGCCTCGGTCACCGCGCACGCGCTGGGCGTCCGCATCGAGGTGCTGGACCGGTGGCGCACCCCCGGCAGCAGGGAGCCGATGATCGCTCTCGGTCCCGAGGAGGGGCGCGTCGTGGTGGTCGAGCGCCACGGGCCCGGTGACTTCACCCATGCCGACGCCGCGGTGACCGGGCAGCGGCCCAGGGCCGACTCCGACGCCGACTCCGAGCCGAGGACTCCTGCCCCGAGGCGGGAGCAGGAGGAGGCGCGGCGTCAGCGGGCGCAGGACGAGGAGGCCCGGCGCCGGCGCGTGGCGGAGGCGGAGACCCGGCGCCCGGGTGAGGACGAGGGGGAGACCCGGCGCCGGGAGCAGGAGGAGGTGCCGCGCGGTCAGGAGCGGCAGGAGGAGGCGCGGCGTCAGCGGGCGCAGGACGAGGAGGCCCGGCGCCGGCGCGTGGCGGAGGCCGAGGCCCGGCGCCTGCGGGAGGAGGAGGCCGAGACGGAGGCGCGGCGTCAGCAGCAGGAGGAGGTGCGGCGTCAGCGGGCGCAGGACGAGGAGGCCCGGCGCCGGCGCGTGGCGGAGGCCGAGGCCCGGCGCCTGCGCGAGGAGGAAGCCGAGGCCCGGCGGCTGCGCGAGGAGGAGGCCGAGGCCCGGCGGCTGCGCGAGGAGGAGGAGCGGCGCGAGACGGAGGAGCGGGAGCGGGAGGAGGCCCGGCAGGAGGAGGCCCGGCGGGCGGAGGCCCGGCGCCTGCGGGAGGACGCGGAGACCGAGGAGCGGGAGCGGGAGGAGGCTCGGCAGGAGGAGGCGCGGCGGCTGGAGGCCCGGCGGCTGCGCGAGGAGGAGGAGCGGCGCGAGACGGAGGAGCGGGAGCGGGAGGAGGCCCGGCAGGAGGAGGCCCGGCGGCTGGAGGCCCAGCGCCTGCGGGAGGACGCGGAGACGGAGGAGCGGGAGCGCGAGGCGGCCCGGCTGGAGGAACTGGCGCGACCACGGCCGCCGGCCCGGGTCGCCGCGGACGGGGTGCTGTCCGCCGCCCACATGGTCACCGGCCTGGGCCTGCGGGACGCCAACCTGGTCGAGGAGATCAGGACCAGGATCGCCGAGGTCGCCCCCGGTGACCCGCAGCAGGTCGCACGGCTCGCGCAGACGCTCGCCGAGACGGTCTTCAGCGCGGCCGGTCTCCGGGCGGAGCTGACCGCGCTCTCCCGGGGCCATGTCATCCACGTGCCCATCGGCACGGACGCCCGCGACGGCACGATCGCGGTCCACGCGCGGGTCGAGGGGCTCACCTTCGCGCGCCGGGACGAGAAGTTCGAGTACGAGAACGGCGCCGACCGCCAGTCGACCCTGACCACGGAGTCGGGTCGCCGCTGGCGGGCCGGTCTCGGGGTGCAGGCCCAGCAGGGTCTGTCCAAGTTCTTCCGGATCTTCGGCTCGGCCGGCCGCCAGTGGGACTGGGTCAACGGGGCCGGCCTGACGCTCGGCGGGCGGACCTTCTCCCGGGCGAAGACCGCCGAGCCGACCGCCGTCTTCAACGGGACCCTGCACCTGACGGTGGAGCACCGCCGGCCCTACGGCCCGGCGGCCCGGGCCTCGGAGCTGAAGGGCGCCAGGCCGCTGGAGATCCCCCTGGAGGTCGCCGTCCCGCTGCGGGAGACGCTGAACGGGAACGGCGAGCCGCTCGCTGCCGCGGCGGCCGGGACCCTGCAACCGCCGGAGGCGGTCCGCAGGAGCCTGCGTCTCGGCGGCTCCCACGTCCTGCTGGACGTCTACTCCGTCGAGCAGGAGCACGCCCCGCGCCGGACCGGGACGGAGCAGCGGGGCGACGACATCGAGATGCGGCCGCTGCGCACCGCGCCGCCGCGGACGACGGCGGAGGACGACGGAGCGGGGGTGGGAAGCGGTTCGACCGCCGTCCACACGGCTCCGGTCGGTCCGGAGACGACCTCGACCACCGGGATCGCGCCGCACGACGGGGGCCCGTCCGCGCGGCGGGGCCGGTTGCTGGAGGGCGTCCTCGACGGGCTGTCGGCCGAGGACAAGGCGAAGCTGGGTGCCGACAACCTCCGGACGCTGTCCGACCGGCTGGTGGCCGAGGTGGACTTCACCCGTCTCCACCAGGAGCTGAAGAGCATGATGTCCGGCGAGCCGCTGGTCGTCCGGGTCCCCGGTACCGACCTCTGGGCCGAGGTGACCGCCACCGTGAAGGAGATGCGGCACGTCTCCACCACGGGGACCACCGAGTTCAACGTCGGCACCGGTGCCCAGCTGACCAGCGTCCGGCAGAAGGTCAAGGGCGGGCTCTGGCACGCTCAGGGCGGCGGTGGCGGCGGCAACAGCGTCGCCGGTCTGTCGTTGGCCGGGGGCGGTCGACGCGGGACCGACGTCGTGCAGATCTCGGGGCACACGCTGGAGACCGGGCTGACCACCAAGACCAAGGAGGCCGGTGTCGTCTTCGACGGGCTCAGCGACCTCAGGGTGGTGGTCAGGAAGGGAGGAAAGCCCTTCCTGGACCCGGTCACGCAGTCGGTCGGGTTCCGCACCGTCATCCCGCGGAGCGAGATCGGAGCCCCGGCGGCGGACGGGGCGGCCGGCGGCCGGCACGGCCAGGGGATCTTCCGGGCAGCGGCCGACCAGCGGCCCGACCTCGGCCCGACCGAGCGGACCGTGGTCCCGGACCAGGTGCTGCGGCACCCTCCGACGACGGTCTGGTCGCCCGACGGCGGGGGGCTCGACTCGACCGTCGTCGTCCGGGACGTCGTCTCGGTCGAGGCGTTGCGCAGGGACCTGGAGGAGAAGGGGGCCGTCTTCTTCGGAGACGTGTGGCCGGAGATCAGGGCCGAGGTGATGCAGCTGGTCAGCCAGCCGATGGTGGCCTCGCGGCTCACGTCGATGACCCGCGGGGAGGAGTTCGGCCTGGCGTCCTTCAACCGGTCCAAGATGTCCGCCGCGTTGGCGGCCCTGGTGAAGCGGGGCATCGGCGTCACCGTGACCGCCGAACTGCGGGACATGACGTACCTGCGGGGGAGCGACGGGGCCGAGCTCACCCGGCAGAACGAGAGCAGCAGTTTCAGCTCGGAGCGCCGGGTGGCATCCCGGCACGGGGTCGGCCAGGGACAGGTGAACCTCGGCCCCTCGAACCAGGGGACGGGCTACGGCAGTGCGGGCGGCCAGGAGCGGCTGCGGACCGGTGTCCGCGCGTCCGCCTCGGACAAGGTCTACGGCAACGGCAAGTTCGCGCTCCCGCAGGACATCTTCGACGCCGGTGTGCAGCTGCGGGTGACCTTGAGCAGGGGGACCACGGAGCTCGTGGCCCAGGCACCGGTCCGTGCCGAGGTGAGTCTCGACCGCGGTCGGGTCGGCGAGTACCACGTGCCGGCGGACGAGGTCGCGCTGGGTGCCGCCTTCACCCGGACCCGGCAGGGCAACGCCGCGCCGGCGGATCCGCCGGTCGACGCGAACGTGCCCTACCCCGAGATGAGCGCCTCGGACGTGACCCACCGGCTGGAAGGGGCGGGCGCGGTCAGGACCGCCGTGGTGGAGAACCTGGAGCGGAGCTTCGGGAAGCTGCCGGCGGACGTCGCGCGGATCCTCGGGGAGCGGCTCGGCTCCGGTGCCCTGCAGGCCAACCTCTCCCAGCTCAGCCGGGGCGGCGAGGTCACCGTGAAGGTCGCCGGCAGGCTCTGGGAGGCCGAGGTCACCGTCTCGGCCCGCCTGGCGGGCCAGGCCGGCCGCGTCGACACGCTCGGCAGCTTCGAGTCCGAGGCCGGCACCCAGAACAAGATCGGGCACGGCATCTCCCACGACCAGCGCGACCGGTCCCTGCTCGGGATCGGCGGGACCGGCAGGGCGACCCCGCCGGACCTGACGGCGCCGCTGGACAACAGCGGCGGGTACGTGCGCCGGGACGACGTGTCGACGGGCTTCTCCCTCGACAGTGCCGGCAGTACGACCAGCAGGGGCAAGACGACCGAGCCGGCCGACGTCCTCAGCACGAGGGCGACGCTGGACGTGCGGATCACGAGCCGTCGGGTCGCCGTCCCGGGCCTGCCCGACAGCCACGTCGACCTGGCCCCGATCCCGGTCACGGCGACCGTCGTCCGGCCGGTCCACGACCGGCCGTCGCCGACCGGTGAGCCGTACGCGACACCGGTCAGGGTGCCGCAGCGCATCGAGAACTCCTATGTGCTGGGCTCCGCCGACTACGTCAGCAACGTCTTCGACCCGCACCGCCGGGATCCCGGTGGGAACACCAGGAGCTTCGGCGAGTCCGTCCTCGGCCGGGCGGCGGAGGGCGAGCGGCTCTTCGACGGCAGGACGGCCGCCGAGTGGCTGAACGGGCGCGGCCGCTCCGGTCTCCGGGGCAAGCTGCTGGACGTGCTCACCCCGAACGGCGTCCACGAACAGCTCAAGGCCATGATGGCGGGCCGCCGGGTGGTGATCGGCGACGGGGGCGTCACGATCCGGATCGGGGCTTCGCTGGACAGTCTCAGGAACACCGGTGCCACCAGGGCGACCGAGTTCAACACGGGCGCGCAGGTGGAGCACAGCTACGCCGCCGCGGACGGGGTGACCGGCGGAGGCGGCGGTACCGGCCACACCGTCGCGGGCGGGGTCGCCGGCAGCGCCGGCACCTGGTACCTGGGCGGTTCGCTCAGCGGGTCGACCGGCGCCGAGCACCAGGAGCAGCGGACCAGCCGCTCCGGTGCGGGGAACGCGACGAAGGCCAAGGTCCCCGGCAGCGTCTTCACCGGCGAGGCGACCCTGCACTTCATCGTCGAGCGCAGGTCCCTGACGGGCGGCACGACCTACGGCTACTTCACCCGGAAGATCGGTGTCGAGACCGTCATGGACCGGGCGGAGACGCGGCCGGCCGTTCCGGTCGTGCCGGCCGAGGGGGCGGCCACGCCCCCCGGGGGCGCGGGCGTCGTGCCGCCGCGCCCGACCGCGCCCGACCCGAACGAGTTCGCGGCCAAGGGGCCGGGGGAGCGGACCCGGATCCCCCGGACGCCCGAGAACCTCGGCACGGACGACGGGGTCGTCCTCAAGCCGCCGGCCCGTCTCTGGTCGAGCGGTCTGGCGGACTCCGCCGTGGTCCGCCTGCTGGGCGGCGCGGACGGCCTCCAGGGCGTGATCGCCGCCGGGAAGTCCTACTTCGGCGCGGACGGCTGGGACCGGATCAAGGACACCGTCGAGCGGATCGTCGACCCGGTCGGTCTCGCCGGGCACCTCAACACGGCGGTCCACCAGCAGGCCGAGCGGGCGGCCGGCACCACCGAGGGCGCGGCCGGCACCACCGACGGCGCGGCGAGCACCGCCGGAGGGGGCGGGCAGAACCCGCCGAGGCCGGACACCGGGCTCGCCACCTATGCGATCGGCCCGGTCGCCCTGGCCGACGGTGCCGGAGTGGAGGTGCGGCTGACGATCAAGGACCTGGAGTACCAGCGCACCGACAGCAGGGCCGAGATGAGCCCGTCGGCCGGCACCGCGGGTGGTGCCAGTGGTGTCGCGCAGCGCTCGCTGCAGGCGGGCGGCCGCCTCACCTTCGGCCCCACCTGGGGCAAGGGCGGCGACTTCGCCGGCCGGTTCACCGCGAACGCCGATCTGGCCTACCAGAGCAGGAACGATCTCTCGACCGCGTCCGGCGGCCAGGTGCTCGCCAACGCCAAGGTGCCCACCACCATGGCCCGGTACGAGGGGCACGTCGAGGTGGAGGTGACCTTCGTCGACGGGACGAAGGAGCCCCGCACGCAGCGGGCCGTCGTGCCGATCATGGTCGACATCCCCGAGCGGGAGACCACTCCCGCCACGATCCCCGGCGACGGCTACCTGGTCTTCCACGGCGACGCGCCGGACGGCGAGGTGCGGCCCAGGGAGGCGGATCCGCGTCTGCTGGAGCGGATCGCCGAGGCGGCCGGGTGGGACACCACGCGGCCGGGGGACCACGAGAACCTGCTCCGCACGGCGCGGGCCGGCCGGCTGCTCTACGGCGAGGGCTTCCTGCGCAGCGGCACGGAGCAGGAGATCCAGGCCGGCGACGGGCTCTCCGAGGGCCGGATCGCGGCCCGGGCCGCCGCGGTGGCCCGGCTGGTCCGGATGGCCGGGGCGGAGAGCGGCGAGCACGCCGTGCTCGACACCGTCCGGACGCTCGCGCGCGGTGAGCAGGTGGACGACGCCGGGCGCACGGGCGCCGTCCGGACGGCGGTCGACGCCCTCACCACTCCGGGCGGCGAGCGGGTGCTGACCGCCGAGCAGCTGGACACCCTGCTGGCCCGGCCGGCGGCGGAGAACACCCCGGCGCCGGAGCCGGTCGCGGTCCCGGACCGGAACCGGATCGGTCTCACCGAGGCCGCGCTGAGGGCCGACGGCCGGAGCGGGCTGTCCCGGCAGATCCGGAACCTGGTCGCCACCCTCGGGGCGGAGGACTCCCGGATCGTGCTGGAAGTGATCGGGGACCCGGCCGCGCCCCCGACCGCCGAGTGGGTGAGCCGGACCAGGGCCGATCTGGAGCGGATGCTCCGGGACGAGCTGCGGTCCGTGCCCAGGGCCGTGGACGTGGTCGTCCGCCTCTCCGGCAACACCGTCACCGGTGCGGCGTGGGGCTTCCGGGTCGCACCGCCCCAGCCCGGGAACGAGACGGCGGACACCATCTTCTCGGCCCTCATGGGCCGCAGGTGAACCGCCGGGCCCGGCCGGGCCGTAGGTACGGAGTGGAAGCGTCCGTGGCCCTGTCGGCCGGGCGGTTCCGCCGACAGGGACTGCATGCGGAGCCGAGGAGCTGCGGTGGGCACGAGCACAAGTGGAAACGGGGCTCAGGGCGGGGCGGCGAGCATTCAGCTGCCCTCGGTGGCCTGGGAGATGGAGGAGGAGGCCGCCGCGGCCGCCCCCGCCGCGGCCGCGCCCCCGGCGGCGGTCGTGCCGCCGGCCGCCGTGCTGCCCGCCACCCCGCCGCCGGTCGTGCCGCAGTACGGGCAGGTCGCCGCCGTGCCGACCGGGCCGGTGGCGGCCGCGGCCGCGGCCCCGGTGCCTCCGCCCGCCGCGCCGCCCGTCCCCGGTCCGGTGCTCGCGCCGCTGCCCGACCCGGAGCCGGAGCCGGGGCCGGACCCGACCGGCACCGCGCCGGCTTGGCGTCCGGACCGCTTCAGCCGGGCCCGGCTGAAGCGGCCGGTGCTGGTCGCCGCCGCCACCGCCGGCGTGGTGCTGATGGGCCTGCCGTTCCTGATCACCGACGGCAACCGGGCGGCGAAGGACGGGTCGGGTGACGCCGTCGGCCTGAGCCAGGCGGACCTGCCGCCGGCCGACGGCCCGGAGCTCGGCGACCCCGCGCCGTCCTCGGCGCCCACCGACCCCAACGCCTCCGGCGCGCCGACCACCGATCCCGCCCAGGTCCCGGACCAGACCGCGGGCGCCCCGACCACGCCCGGGGCCGAGGGCACTCCCGAGGGCACGTCGGGTACCGGCCCGAACACCGGTGGGGCCCCGAACAACGGCACCACCCCGAACACCGGCGGGGCCCCGGCCCCCAACACCAACCTGCTCTCCCGGCCCGGCACCACACCCGCCCCGGGCGCCAAGCCGCCGGCCACCGGCGGGACCGGGGGCACCAGTGGCACCGGGGGGACCAGCGGTACCGGCGGTACCAGTGGCACCGGCGGTACCAGTGGCACCGGCGGTACCAGTGGCACCGGGGGCACCAGCGGGACCGGCGGCGGAACCGGTGGCACCAGTGGGACCGGCGGCACCAGCGGCGGCACCGTGCCGCAGCCGAACCCGTCGCAGCCGAACCCCCAGCAGCCCACGCCCCAGCAGCCCGTCCCGCCGAAGCCCGCCGCCCCCACCTTCGCCGCCGTCGCCGGCCCCGGCTGCGGCAACTCCGGCGCCGGCTACGCCCAGTACGGCCAGTGGACGAACGGCTCCACCGGCTGGACGGTCAACACCGCCGGCGGCTACTCGGGTTCGGGCTGCAGCAGCAAGTACGACTCGATCCCGATGACCGGCGCGGCCAACTCCGACAAGGGCAACTCGGTGGTGTGGACCTTCACCACGGCCCCGGTCACCAGCGGCACCTGCCGGATCTCGGTCTACGTCCCCAACAGCAGCGACCGCAAGCTGGTGGGCGGCAAGCCCACCTACTACACCGTGCAGAACAGCTCCTCGCCCGGCAGCGGCACCGTCGCCGACTTCAAGGTCGACCAGACCACCGCCCGCGGCACCTGGGCCAGCGCCGGCACCTTCCCGCTGACCGGCGGCCGGATCGCGGTCATGCTGCACGACCGCGGCATCGACTGGGGCGGTGACGCCGACAAGGCCCACCACGCGGCCGCCGCCGTCCGCGCCGACTGCACCGGCTGACGGGCGTCCGGAGCGGCACCGGACCGGCCGGACCCACGGTCCGCCCGGTCCGCGGCATCACCGGACCGGTGCGGCTCGTCGCCGGGCCGGTCCACGTCATCGACGGATCAAGCGAAAGGAAGGCCACGCCATGTCGCGCCATGTGCTGACGGTGTGCCCGGAGCAGCGGGACGGCCGGTACCGCACCATCGGTGACGCGCTGGCGGCGGCCCGCAGCGGGGCGGTGATCTCGGTGCGCCCCGGCCGGTACGAGGAGAACCTGGTGATCACCAAGCTGGTCACCATCACCGCCGCGGAGGCCCGGGGCAGCGTCCGGATCACCGCCCGGCGGGGCTGCGTCGTCCAGGTGACCGCCGAGGCGGTGCAGCTCACCGGTCTGATCCTGCAGGGGCAGGACGAGGAGATGCCCGCCATCGACGTGCCGCGCGGGCAGGCCGCCGTCCAGGACTGCGAAGTGGTCGGCAGCTCCTGGACGGCCCTGCTGACCCGCGGGGACGGCACCCTGGCGATGCGCGGATGCCGCGTCACCAACCCGGCGGGCGCCGGCATCGTCGAGACCTCCAGCGGGACCAGCGTCATCGAGGACTGCGTGATCGAACACCTCGGCAGCTCCGCGGTGGTGATCGGCGAGCGCGCCAACCCGCTGCTGCGCAACTGCGTGCTGCGCGACGCGCGCGGCAACGGCATCTGCGCCAACGGTGACGCCCGAGGCACCTTCGAGGGCTGCGAGATCTCGGTCACCGACAAGCCCGGGATCGCCCTGGAGGAGCGCAGCACCACCCGGCTGGTGCGCACCACCGTCCGCGACACCACGATCGGCGTCTACATCTCCTCCTCCGCCCAGGTGGTGCTGGAGGACTGCACCGTCACCGCGACCTCCGGCCACGGCATCGCGCTCGCCGCCGGCACCGACCCGCGGCTGCGCCGCTGCCGGGCCTCGCGGACGGCGGGCCACGGCATCCACGTCACGGCCCGCTCGCGCGGCACCTTCGAGGACTGCGAGGTGGACAGCGCGCAGGGCGTCGGCATCTGGGTGGGCGAGTCCTCCGGCCCGACGCTGGCCCGCACCGTCGTCCGGGACTGCGGGGCCGACGGGGTGGAACTGACCGGCGACAGCTCGGCCGACTTCGACCGGCTGGAGGTGCGGGACGTGGCCGGCACCGGCGTGCTGATCACCGACGGCGCCAACCCGCGACTGCGCCGGGTCGCCGTCCACCGCGCCAAGGGCGACGGCCTGGCCGCGATCCGGGACGGACGCGGCCAGTTGGAGAACTGCGAGGTGCTGGACGCGGGACGGTCCGGCCTCCGGTTCGCCGAGGGCGCGGACACCCGGGTCGGCTCCACCGTGGTGCGCGGCTCCGGGGGGTCGGGGGTGCTGCTGGGCCGGGTCGGCACGGCGACGCTGCGCGACTGCGAGGTGTCCGGATCGGCGGAGGACGGCATCACGGCCGAGGACGGTGCCGAACTGACCTGCACCCGGGTCCGGGTGACCGGCAACCGCCGCCACGGCGTCCGGCTCGGGGCCGGGGCGCGGGCCGTGCTGGTCCAGCTGTCGGCGACCGAGAACACCGGCGACGGCGTCCGGGCCGACTCCACCGAGGCGGTCCGGCTGACCGGTTGCACGCTCTCCCGCAACCGGGGCTCCGGCCTGCGCCAGAGCGAGCCGAGCGAGCGGCTCGCCCTGGAGGAACTGGTCAGCGAGGAGAACGGCCTGCCGGACGCGCACGGCACCGCCACCACCGGATCGGCGCCCGCCCCCCGGGGGGCGCAGCCGGCCGGGGCAGCCGCCGACCCCGGCCACGGACCCGCCGGGGAGCCCGCCGCCGAGAGCGCGTCCGCGCAGCCGGCCGGCGAGGCCGGCCCGCTGGAGGTGCTGGAGTCCCTGGTCGGGCTGGCCGGTGTCAAGGAACAGGTCGCCACCCTGGTCAACCTCAACAAGCTGGCCCGGCGCCGGGAACTCGCCGGCATGCCCGCCCTGCCGATGAGCCGCCACCTGGTCTTCGCCGGCCCGCCCGGGACCGGCAAGACCACCGTCGCCCGGCTCTACGGCAGCATCCTCGCCGAGCTGGGCGTGCTGCGCAGCGGGCACCTGACCGAGGTGGCCCGCGCCGACCTGGTCGCCTCGATCATCGGCGGCACCGCGCTCAAGACCACCGAGGTGTTCCAGTCGGCCCTCGGCGGGGTGCTCTTCCTCGACGAGGCGTACACGCTCTCGGCGGGCTCCGGCGGCAGCGGGCCGGACTTCGGGCGCGAGGCGATCGACACCCTGGTCAAACTGATGGAGGACCACCGCGAGGACATCGTGGTCATCGTGGCCGGCTACTCCACCGAGATGACCGACTTCCTGGCCTCCAACCCGGGCCTGGCCTCCCGCTTCAGCCGCACCGTGGAGTTCGCCAACTACGAGGTCGACGAGCTGGTCACCATCGTCGAGCGGGCCGCCGCCGGGCACGGCTACGAACTGGCCGACGGCGCCCGCGAGGCCCTCACCCTGCTCTTCGAACGGATGCCCAAGGGCGAGGACTTCGGCAACGGCCGGGCGGCCCGCAAGGTGTTCGAGGAGATGGTGGACCGTCAGGCGACCAGGCTCTCGACCCAGCCCGAGATCTCCGACGCGGACCTGGCGCTGCTCGTCCCCGAGGACGTCGCGCCGGTGGAGCCCGCGCAGGCGGCCAGGAAGGACGGCACCGAGCTGCTCGCCGAGCTGCGCGCGATGGTCGGCCTGCCCGCCGCCAAGGAACAGGTCGAGGACCTCGTCAACCTGATCCGCCAGGTCCGCCGGCGCGAGGAGGCCGGGCTGCCCACCGCGACCATCAGCCACCACCTGGTCTTCGCCGGCCCGCCCGGGACCGGCAAGACCACCGTCGCCCGGCTCTACGGGCAGCTCCTCGCCGAACTGGGCGTGCTGCCGGGCGGCCAGCTGATCGAGACCGCCCGCTCCGACCTGGTCGGCCGCTACGTCGGCCACACGGCGCAGCTCACCAAGGAGGCCTTCGACCGGGCCCGCGGCGGGGTGCTGTTCATCGACGAGGCGTACACGCTGACGCCGCGCCACGGCAACGGCGGCGACTTCGGGCAGGAGGCGGTGGACACCCTGATGAAGCTGATGGAGGACCACCGGGACGAGGTGGTGGTGATCGTCGCTGGCTACGAGGACGAGATGCAGCACTTCCTGTCCTCCAACCCCGGCCTGGCGTCCCGCTTCTCCCGCCAGGTCGACTTCGGCCACTACACCGACGCCGAACTCGTCACCATCGTGGGCCGGCACGCCGACAAGGCCGGCTACACCTGCGCCCCGGAGACCCTGGCGGCCCTGGAGCGGCTGTTCGCGGCGGTCCCGCGGGACCGCACCTTCGGCAACGGGCGCTTCGCCCGGCAGGCCCTGGAAGGCATGATCACCCGCCAGGCGGGCCGGCTCGGCCGGCTCGACTTCGCCGACCTCTCCGAGCTCAGCCTGCTCCTGCCGCAGGACATCGCGGTGGAGCGGATGGGCAGCGCGGTATGAGGCGACGTGGGGGAACGGCCGGCCCGGCGGGGCCGACCGGTCCCCGGCGCCGCCGCCGGGCCGCGCTGGCGGCCGCGCTGGGCGCGGTCGCCCTGCTGACCCCCGCCGTCCCGGCCGCGGCGGACTCCCCCGGCGCCGCCGCGCCTACCGCCTCGTCCTCCGGCACCTCGGCGGAGCTGCCGCCGATGAGCCAGACCCTCTCCGACGTACGGGAGAGCGGGTGCCGCAAGCCGGCCACCCGGACCACCGACCGGGCCCCCTGGGCCCAGACCTATCTGCGGCCCGAGGCCGCCTGGCCGGTCGGCCGGGGCACGGGGGTGACCGTCGCCGTGCTCGGCACCGGGGTCGAGGCGGCCACGGGCACCGGCTCCGGGGCGCTGGCCGGGCGGCTCCGGATCGGCCCCCGGGTGCAGGGTCAGGGCGACTCCGGCCAGGACTGCGTGGGCCACGGCACCTTCCTCGCCACCCTGCTGGCCGGCCACCGCCCGGCCGCCGGGGGACCGGCCGGGATCGCTCCGGAGGCGACGGTGCTGGCCGTCCGGGTGACCGACGACGCCGGTACCACCACGGCGGACCTGCTCGCCCAGGGCATCCGGGCGGCGGCCGACGCCGGTGCCCGGGTGGCCGTGGTCGGATCCGTGGCACCGGCGCCCAGCCAGGCCCTCGCCGAAGCCGTCGAGTACGCCGGGACGAAGGGCCTGCTGCTGGTCGCCCCGGCCGGGCCGGACGGCCAGACGGCCAAGGGCGCGGTGTACCCGGCCGGCTACCCCGGCGTGCTCGCGGTGGCCTCGATCGGCCCGGGCGGAGCACCGTCCGGTGACGCGGGGTCGGGTGCCTCGGTCCCCGGCGTCGCGGCCGCCGCGGGGGTCCGGGTCGACCTCGCCGCGCCCGGCGAGGGCCTCCAGGCAGCCGGGCCCGGCGGTGGCCACTACACCTTCTCGGGGCCGAGCGGAGCCGCCGCCCTGGTCGCCGGAGCGGCGGCGCTGCTGCTCTCCCGGGAGCCCGCGTGGACGCCGGCCCAGGTCGTCGAGCGGCTGAAATCGACCGCCTACCGGCCGGGTGCGGCGCTGCCCGACCCGGCCCTCGGCTGGGGCACGGTGGACGTGGTGGCCGCCGCGACCGCCCAGCCGGCGGTCACCGGCGCGCCCCGCGCCGCCGTCGACCCGGTGACCGTCCCGCCGCGGCCCGACCGGACCGCCACCACCCGGGCCTCGGCACTGGCCGGGGTGAGCGCCGCACTGGTCGTGGTGGTCGCGCTCGCCACGGCCGCCCTCCGCGCGGGCCGCCGGCGCTCCCGGCCCGCGCCGTAGCGGCGGCCGGCCCGCCCGCCAACGCCCCGTCGGGAGCCTCGTTGGAGCAGCGTTGGTCCGATGTTGGCGGTGGCTGGAAACGTGTGCGGCCAAGGGGGGAGGGGCAGCCGCAGTGGCCTGCCCGACGTACCGACGTTGCGAGGGGCTCAAACCGCCGTGGTGATCGACGCTACCGCTCACGCCGAGGACACCCACCGGGACACCGGGGAGGCCGGGGGCGCCCCGGACACCCCCGTCAGTCGCGCGGACCGGCCCACCCTCGACCAGCACACCCTGGCCGAGCTCTACCGCCTGCACGGCGGCTACCTGCTGCGCGCGATGCTCCGCGTCACCAGCGGCGACCGGGGCAAGGCCGAGGACATCGTCCAGGAGACCCTGCTGCGCGCCTGGCAGAACCCGGCCGCCATCCGCCGGGGCCCCGAGTACAGCCGCCCGTGGCTGTTCACCGTGGCCCGCCGGATCGCCATCGACCACTTCCGGATGCAGGCCGCCCGCGCCCAGGAGGTCGCCGACGACGCCCCCGAGGAGCACGCCGGCACCCACGACCCCTACGACGAGGTGCTCGCCGCCCAGGACATGGCGGTCGCGCTCGCCGAACTGCAGCCGCACCACCGCGACGTCCTGGTCGAGCTCCACATGCACGGCCGCTCGATGGCCGAGGCCGCCGCCGTCCTCGGCGTACCGGTCGGTACGGTCAAGTCCCGCAGCTTCTACGCCGTCCGCGCCCTCCGCCCGATCCTCGAAGCCCGCGGCATGGTCTCCGCCCCCTAGCCCCGCGCCCCGCCACCCCCCGCTCCCGCCACCCCCGGGCCCGGAGGCGCGGGCCGCCTCCGGGCCCGTCCGGCTCAGGTGGGTGCCACGCGGTCGCAGTGGGGGCAGACCCGGTCGCTCCAGTTCGGGGGGTACCACGGTGCGCCGGGCTCGGGTGGCCGGTACGGGTCCCTGCGCATCCGGCCGGTACCCAGGCCGCACAGGGTCGTACCGCCGGGGGTCCCGGGTGCCTCCGGGGCGGCCGGCGCCGCGTGCACGGCGCGGACGCGCTCGACGTAGTCGGTGGTGGCACCGGTCGCCGAGGTGCGGACGAGTTCGGGTTCGAGCAGGACGAGGACGCTCACCGTCCCACTCTGGTCGGCGGGGTTGCCGAGCGCACCTCGGCGGCGCGAGCGGTGTGCGGTGCGCCGCCGCCCGGGAGCAGGGCGGCGGCGCCGTCCGTCAGGAGCAGCCCGAGCCGATCTCGCGGAAGTTGGCGTAGTGGTCCCCGCTGTACCAGACGGTGTGGGTGTCGGGGTCGCGGACGAGGCGCTCGGCGTCGCGGTGGGTGCCGGGGGTGCGCGGGTTGACGTCGTACTCGCGGTAGTGGCCGTCCTTGGGGAGGTCGCCGCTGCGGTTGCCGTAGACGTTGCTGCCGCGGATCACCAGGCCGGGGCCGGCGGGGTAGTCCAGCGGGCGGTTGGCCTGCGGCCAGTCGAGCCCCCGCCAGATGGCGCACGCCTCCTCGACCTGGGCCGGGAAGTCCTCGACGGGCAGCGGGGGTTCGATGACAGCGCGGACCGCCGCGTGGTGCGCGGTGGACGGGGTGGGCGCGGCCGCGGCGGGTGAGGCGGCGGGCACGACGACGGAGGCCAGGAGCAGGGTGGTGGCGGCGACGCGCCGCAGACTGCCGAGTGTGGTCATGCCCGGCAGAACGAGGGCGGGGCGCTTCCGTCACCCCGCGTCACCCGGATGACTCAGCGCAGTCGGAGGGCTCCGGGGGCGCGTTCCTCGAAGATCTCGACGAGCCAGTCGAAGACGGTCGGGCCCTGTCCGGCCCGCGCGGCCCGGAGCCGCTCGGTGACGGCCGGCCGGTTCGAGGGGTGGCAGCGGCCGAGGCGCAGTTCGAGCTGACGGGCCGTCTCCGGGTGGCCCAGCGCTCGGCGGGACGCCTCGTGGTCGCGCCATTCGACCCGGTAGTCCCCGTCCTCGGGGGTGCCGAAGCCGCCGGAGAGACAGTCGGCGAACGCGTCGAGGTTGCGCCCGAAGTAGCCGCCGGGGCCGTTGACGGCCTCGCCGATCACGCGCCAGAAGTCTTCGAGGGTGGTGATCCGGGTGCCGTCCAGTACGTAGGTCGTGGTCACGGGACGAGCCTAGGGGGTCGGGCGGGGCGGTACGGCCGGGAGCGGTCCGCCGGAGGTGCGCGGCCGGGCGCGGGCCCCGTCGGAACGCTGACCTCGGGAATTCCTCCACGCCGGTGAACCGTGGGGCGGGGCGGGTCCGTTCTTCAGGGTGGCGGTACCGCCACCGGCGCTCGTCCCCCCGTGCGGGCGCCGGTTCACCCGCTCTCCGGTCGACGGCCAACTCGGGTCCTCCGGACCGATCCTGACGGTCGATCGGCTCCGGGCCGCGTGAACCGGGAGGCGCGGCCCGTCCGTAGCTACAGCTGAGAGCCGCGCCCGGCGTACGGCGCGCGGCGTGTCCCGGGCCCACCGGCCCGGGTCTCGCGTCCGGCTCCGGCCACGGAACTCCCGGCTCCCGCGCCCCGGCGGGATCCGGGCCCCCTGGCGCCCCGGCGGTGCCCTTGTGGGAGGGCGGCCGCCGGGGCGCTCCGCGTGGCGGATGCCGGGCCGGTCCGCCCGTCCGCTCCCAGCTCAGGAGAGTCCCGATGCCCAAACACCGGCTCACTCGCCGCCGACGTATGGCGGCGGCCTCCACCGCCCTCGTCGCCGGTGCCGCGCTCATCCTCATGCAGCACGAGGCCCCCGCCGCCGACACCGCGGACCCGATCGGCCTCAACGCCGTCTCCGAGTACCTCGGCTGGGGCGACGCCCCCGACCCGGTCGCCGTCATGAAGGCCACCGGGCTGCGGCAGTTCGCCCTCTCCTTCGTCCTCTCCGGGGGCGGCTGCGACCCGAAGTGGGACGGCAGCCGTGCCCTGACCGGGGGCGGCGACGAGAAGGCGATCAAGAAGATCCGCGCCGCCGGCGGCGAGATCCTCGCCTCCTTCGGCGGCTGGGACGGCGCCAAGCTCGGCGAGCGCTGCGCCACCGCCGCCGAACTGGCCGCCGCGTACCAGAAGGTGGTCGACGCCTACGGTCTGAAGGCGGTGGACATCGACATCGAGTCGACCGAGCTGAGTACCCCCGAGGTGCGCAAGCGGGTCGTCGACGCCTTGAAGGCGCTGAAGGCGAAGAACCCCGGCCTGCTCGTCTACGTCACCTTCCCGGTCGACCCGACGGGCCCCGACGCCGACGGCGCCGACCTGGTCACGCTGGCCGCCAAGGCCGGCCTGGTGGTGGACGGCTGGACGGCCATGCCGTTCGACTTCACCTCCCACGAGGGCACCATGGCGGCCGCCACCGTCACCGCCGTCACCGGTCTCCAGCGCGCCGTCGCCACCGCCTACGACTGGGACGAGGACAAGGCCTGGCGGCACACCGGCGTCTCGTCCATGAACGGCCGCACCGACCAGCAGGGCGAGCAGCTCACGCCGGCCGACTTCCGCGCCGTCCGCGACTTCGCCGCCACCCGCCACCTGGCCCGGTTCGGTTTCTGGGCGGTCAACCGGGACCGTCCGTGCGCGGCCGGCACCTTCACCACCGCGACCTGCAGCGGCGTCCAGCAGGCCGCGTACGACTTCACCCGGATCGTGGCCGGCTACCACATGGACTCGGTGCCGGGTGGGGACGCGCCCTGCCCGAGCCCGTCCGTCGTCACCACCCTGCCCACCGGCCCCGGCCGGACCACCTGGCCGCTGCCGACCCCGACCACCGCCCGGCCCGCCGACGCGGCCCCGTCGGCCGGCGAGGTCAAGCCCTCGCTGCCCGGCATCGCGACCGGTACCCCGACGCCCGCCCGCACGGTCTGCGTCCCGCCGAGCTCCCCGCCGGCCACGGTGCCGCCCACGGCACCGACCACGGCGCCGCCCACCACGACGACGCCGAGCGCCCCCGCGAGCGCGGGCGCGACCACGGTGTCGAAGCCGCCCACGACGCCGGCCGGCGCGGTCACCCCGACGACCGTTCCGCCCACCCCGGGCGCGGTGGACTCGCCGTCCGCGCAGGCCGCCGGGGGAGCCCCCGCGCCCGCCGCGCCGGGCGGCGGCTCGCTCGCCTCCACCGGTGCGGGCGGGACGGACATCCTGCTCACCACGACCGGTGCCCTGCTCTTCCTGGGCGGCGCGCTCGGACTGGTCGGCACCCGCCGCCGCGACCCGGAGCAGCTCGCCGGCTGACCCCGCCGGGCCCGCCGGAGGCGGACGGCACGCGGCCCTCGGCACCCCGGTCCACCGGGGTACCGAGGGCCGCGCCCGTCGGGTTCACCAGCCGAGCAGGAAGGCCCCCCGGGTCAGGCCGTCGAGCACGGCCCCGGCGGTCACCGCGGGCTCCGCCCCGGCGTCCACCGTGTGCCGGTCCGGCTCGCCCGCTTGGTCGGCCGGCCGCAGCACCACGTAGTGCAGGGGCGCGCCGGTGGTGCGGCTCTCGCGGCGCAGGACGTCCAGCGTCTCCGGTGCGACCGTGGCGTCCAGCACCACCTGGTACCCGCCGGTGGCGAAGGCGAAGGCGGCCTGGATGGCGGCCGCCAGCGCCGTCTCGTTCTGCCGGTGCGCCTGCGGCAGGTGCGCCGCGACGAACCCCTGCCGGACGGCCCGCCGGAAGTCGTCGGCCCGCAGGTGGACGCTCGGGGTCAGCGCGTTCGCCAGCAGGGGGGTGACCCGGCCGTTGCCGGCCCCGGCCGGGTCGGCGACGACGACGACGCCGCCGGCGCCCCGACCGCCCCCGAGCTGCGGCCCACCTACGGTCGTACGGTTCACAGCTGCTGATCCCTTCACGGGCCGGGGACGGAGGAGGTTCCGGGGGAGGGGCGGCGGCCGGAACGCACGGGCCGGCCGGAGACGAACGGGCAGCCGGACCCGGGTACGGACAGCCGATCGCCTCGTCCCCACGACTGACTGCTGTCGGAGATCAACCTAGTCCACGCCGGTGCCCCGAGTCCTCCCCCCGTCGATCCCCGGACGGCCGCCCCCGCGGCTCCTCCGGTCGGGCGGCCCGCCGCGCGTCCCGTCGGGCGGCCCGGCGGCCCGCCGGTCGGCCTACCGGTCCTCGGAGCGCGTGGGCGACCGGAGCACGATCGGGTTGGTCAGGGCCGCCATCGGACCCCACGGGAGGTCCGGCCCCATCGCGTTGCCCCGGCCGGGCGTCCCGTCCGCCCTGGTGTGGCGGACCTCCGCCCGGACGTACGCGGCGAGCGAGGCGGTGGTGCGCCACACCACCGTGCCGGTCCCGTCGGCGGGCAGTGACTCCTGGTGCAGCTGGCCCTCGTCGGTCAGGAACCGGACGGTCCCGCCCGGCACCCCGGACACCGCGATCCGCACGTCCACCGGGGCGTCCGCCGGGACGGTCAGCTGCTCGCCGATGCCCGCCTGCCGGCCCTGCCCGGTGGCGGTGAAGTCGAGCTGGACGGAGGCCGATTCGGCCAGCCAGCTGCGGCCGGCCCGGAGGCCGTCGAGGATCGCGTCGCGGCTGAGGTCCTCGGCCCGGACGACGGTGTGCGGGGAGCCGATGACCTGAGGGGCGCTGTGCGCGTCGCTGTTGCCGACGGCCGGCAGCCAGGGCCGCCCCTCGCGCAGCGCGACGGAGAGCTGGGCGTCCCAGGTGTCCAGCGCGGACTCGTCGTCGTACGTCCACGGCCCGTTCCAGACCTCCACCGCGTCCGCGTCCGCGTAGCCGAACTTCCACTGGCAGGCGACGTAGGGGCAGTACGGGTGCGCGGGGACCACCAGGCCGCCCTGGCGGCGGACCTGCCGGGCGAAGCGCGGGAACGCCTCGTCGCGGGCGCGGTAGCGCCAGTCGACGAACTGGCCCGGCCGCAGGCCCAGCGCCAGCCAGTGACCGTTGCGGGTGGTGACCTCCTCGCCGAGCACGATCAGCAGGTCGGGACCGGCCAGCGGCCCCCAGACGCCGTGCGAGGAGGTGGTGTTGTGGTCGGTCGAGACGATGAAGTCCAGCCCGGCCGCCCGCGCGCCGGCCGCCACCTCGGCCGGGAGCCGGCGTCCGTCGGAGTGCACGGTGTGCAGGTGGGAGTCGCCCCGGTACCAGGCGCGTCCCCGGCCGCGGGCCCGCTCCGGCGGGTAGGACGGGGTGAACTCCGGCCCGGGCGCGCCGAACCGGAGCGTCACCTGGACGCGGTAGTCGAGCCCCTGCGGCGCCACCTGGTAGGGGCCGAGCACGATGTGCCACCGGCCGGGGTCGATCGGTCCGGGCAGGTAGCCGGGCGTCGCCTGGTCGCGGGCGACGCTGAACTCGGTCCGGAACCCGCCCGACCAGCCCCGGAACCCGCGCCCGCCGAGTTCGGTGCCGCGTTCGTCGAAGAGGCCGATGTCGCAGGAGTTGCCGGGCGTTCCGGCGGGGACGGTCGGCCGGTCGTAACCGTAGGAGACGGCGATCTCCCGGACGCCGGCCGGGACGTCGAACGGGAGGAGGACGAAGTCCGGTGCCCCGGTGGGGAGATGGCCGGTGAGGCTGATCGTCCGGTCGGGCGTGGCCCCGGCGGCCCCGGCGGGTGCGGCGGCGGCCAGGCCGAGGGCGGTGACGGCACCGGTGGCCAGGCCGGACCGGAGCAGGCCGCGCCGGTCGAGTACGGGCGGGCCGGGCCGCGGGGCCTCGCCGGCCGGGTCGGCGCCGGCCGGACCGGCGGTGCGGTCGGGGGACGGAGTGTCGGCAGTGGGGCCGGTGTCGCGGTCGGTCATCGGAGCCTCCGGTCTCGGGCGGACACCGGCGGCGGGCGGTCACCCGGCCGGTACGCCCGCCTCCCTACCCCCGCCGGTGAACCGTCGGTGAGCCGGGCCCCACCGGGGCGGGGCGGGTCGGTGAAGGTGCCCGGTGCGAGCGGGCGGCGGGCCGGTACGCGTGGTTGCCGACTCACTGTCTGTAAAGGCACGGGGTCCCCCCGCCTACGATGGAACCGACCGGCAGTCAACTGGAGGAGTTGGTCCCCGTGCCCACGTTCCTGGTCGGCTCACGCGCGAGTGCCCTGGCCCGGACCCAGGTGCGCGACTACCTGGCCCCGCTGCGCGTCCGGTACCCGGAGATCACCTTCACCCAGCGGGTGATCCTCGAAGGCGGCGACAAGGACCGGACGTCGCCGCTGTCGAACGTCTCGGCCGTCAGCGGCGGGTCGGCCTTCAGTACCGAGCAGGAGGCCGCACTGGTCCGGGGTGAGGTGGACGTGGTGGTCCACTCCCTGAAGGACCTGCCGACCGCGAACCCCGAGGGACTGGTCCTGCTGCCCCCGCCGGGGCGGGAGGACGTCCGGGACGCGCTGTGCGGATCGACGCTGGACGGGCTCCCGAAGGGGGCCCGGGTGGGCACCGGCGCTGCCCGTCGGATCGCCCAGCTGCTGGCGGTGCGCCCCGACATCGTCCCGGTGCCGATCCGGGGCAACGTCCCGACCCGGCTGGAGAAGCTCCGCTCCCTGAAGCTGGACGCCGTGGTGCTGGCCGTCGCCGGTCTCAACCGCCTCGGCCGGCAGGACGAGATCGGGGAGGCGCTGCCCCTCGACCTGTTCCCGCCGAGTCCGGGGCAGGGAGCCCTGGGCATCCAGGTCCGGGAGGACAACCGGGCGGTCCGGGCGGTGCTCTCGACCGTGGGGGACGTCGCCGTGGACCGCGAGGTCCGCGCCGAGCGGGCCCTGCTGGCGCAGCTGCACGGCGGGTGCAGTGTGCCGGTGGGCGCGAGTGCCACGACGCGGGCCGACGGGACGCTCCGGCTGTACGCCCAGGTCACCTCCCTCGACGGCCGGCGCCAGGTCACGGGATCGGTCACCGGGCCCGCGAGCGAACCGGAGCGGCTGGGCGCGGCGCTGGCCGACGACCTGGTCGACCGGGGCGCGCGGTCCATCCTCGACGCCATCAGGCCCGCCGTCCCGGCCTGAGCGGCCTGAGCGGCCTGAGCGACTGAGCCGCTGACCGGCCCGACCCGCCGGTGCGGGCCGGGTCCCGCCGTGCGGGTCAGCGCAGGCGCCCGGGGACGTCGACCTCGACGGCCAGCAGGCGGCCGGTGCGGGTGCCCTGCGGGGGCGGCCAGCGGGCGGCGGTGACGAAGAGGGTCCGGCCGTCCGGGCCGCCGAGGGCGCAGGAGAAGCAGCCCCGGTCGAACGCGATCCGCCGGAGCACCTCGCCGCCTTCGCGGACCCGCACGCAGCAGCGGCCGGGGACGTCGGCGAACCAGACCGCGCCCTCCGCGTCCAGGCTGATGCCGTCCGGTGCCGACCCCGCCACCTCGGCCCAGACCCGGCGGTCGGTCAGCTCGCCGCCGGGGCCGATGGTGAAGGCGGTGAGCCGGGCGGCGTGCGACTCGGCGACGATGAGCGTCGAACCGTCCGGGGTGACGGCCATGCCGTTGGGGAAGGCGAGGCCGTCGGCCACCCGGCGGACCGCGCCGTCCGGGGTGACCAGGGCGAGCAGGCCCGGCGCGGGGGCCTCGCCGCCCATCAGGTCGTACCCGATCCCGTTGACGTAGGCGTTGCCGCGCCCGTCCACGGCCACCTCGTTCCACGGGCGGTCGGAGAGCGGCCGCAGGTCCGCGTACGGGGTCAGGGTGCCGTTCGTCTCGCGGCGCAGCAGCCGCCGGTCGCCGCCGGCGACGATCAGCAGGCGGCCGTCCGGCTCGGGCAGCCAGTCGATGCAGAACGGGAACGAGGGGACGGCGGCGACGACGGTGGGCCGGTCGTCGCTCCCGACCGTGATCAGCTCCTGCGCGCCCCAGTCGCAGAGCCAGACCTGGCCGGCGTGCCAGCGCGGCGACTCACCGAGGGCGAGCCCGCTCAGGACGGTGCGGACGGCGTCGGCGGGGTGCGGGTCGCTCGGGTGCGGGTCGGTGGGGTGCGGGTCGGGCATCGGGGCTCCTCGGTCGGCGGGTTCGACGGGCTCGGTGTGCGCGACGGGCTCGGCGGGCTCTGCGGCCGGGCGGTACTGGGCTGTCCGGCGTAGGACGTCGGACCGGTCGACTTCCTGGTCCACCCGTGGCCGGGGCCCGCGTCGGGCGGGGGGAGTGCCGGCGCGGCCGGGGGAGCGGTGGGGCCGAGGGGCGCGCGGCTGCAGTGGGGTGGAGCAGGGGCTGGAGCAGGGGGCTGGAGTTGCGGGTGTCGGACGATCGGTATTCATAGAAGCAGACGGGCGAGTTATCTGACTTTATGACTATTGTGGAGGAATGGGCATGGGGCTGAGTCGTCGGGCGGTCCTGGTGCTGGCGGCGGGCGGCGCGCTGGCGGGATGTCAGCCCGTCACCAGGGCCGGGAGCGGAAGCCGGCCGCCCGTGGCTCAGGGGGCCGCCACCGCGCCCGCCACCACCTCCGCCGTCGCCACGACGACCGCGACACCCTCCGCCGCGGCACCCACCTCCGCGGCGCCCGCCGCGGTACCTTCGGCCGTCGCCGAGCCGGCCGAAGGTACCGCGGCGGAGCCCCCGACGCCCGCTCCCGCCGGCGGCCGGGCCGAGGTGGTGGCCCGCTACGGGGACGCGACGCCCGAGCAGTGGGGTCTCGAAGTCCCCGGAGTGGTCACCGGGTTGCCGGACGGGGACGGGGCCACGGCGCTCACCTTCGACGCCTGCGGCGGCCCCGGCGGTTCGGGCTACGACGCCGACCTGATCGACCTCCTGCGGGCGAACGGCGTCCCCGCGACCCTCTTCCTCAACGCCCGCTGGATCGACGCCAACCCCGCCGAGTTCGAGAGCCTCGCCGGTGACCCGCTGTTCGAGATCGCCAACCACGGGACGGCGCACCGACCGCTCTCGGTCACCGGCCGGTCCGCGTACGGAATCAGGGGTACCCGGGACGTGGGCGAGGTGTACGACGAGATCGCGGGCAACGCGGCCAAGCTGGCCGCCCTGCTCGGCCGGCCGCCGCGCTTCTTCCGCTCCGGCACCGCCCACTACGACGACGTCGCGACCCGGATCGTCACCGGGCTGGGCGAACGCGTGGCCGGCTTCACCGTCAACGGTGACGGTGGCGCCACCCTCGGTGCAGCCCAGGTCCGGAGCGAGGTGGCGGCCGCACCGCCCGGCGCGATCGTGATCGCCCATATGAACCACCCGGGCGGCGGGACGGCTCCCGGGTTCGCGGCGGCCCTGCCGGCCCTGCTGGCCGCGGGCCGCCGTTTCGTCCGCCTCTCCGACGTGCTGGCCTGAGCCGCCGCCCGGCGGTGGGGCCGGCCGGATCCGGCCGTGTCAAGGCACCGTCCGCACTCTCCCACCCCCTCCGGGAAGGGCTTCGGCGGATCCGTGACGGCCGGCGGCGGGGGCCCGGCGAGGCCGGACCGGGCAGCGGGAAGGACGGAACGGCGTCGGAACAGGGCCGGAACGGGGCGGGAACGGCGGCGGAACGCGGCGCCCCGGTGGGATCGGACCTTCCCTCCCGGCGCGCCCCGCGGGCCGCTGCCGGGTGGCCGGCGGCCCGTTCGGATCGTGGAATTCGGCGCCTTGGTGCGGCCCGGGACCGCGAACTGGGCGCATACTTCCAGGGATGACGAAATCACCTGCGCCGAGACGCCACCTGCCCACCAGTCCCTTCCGAAGCGAGGCTCCACCGCCCCTCAAGCAGTTCGCCGCCGGTGACCGCGTCACCCACGACCAGTACGGTCTGGGCCGCATCATCAGCACCGAGACCGCGGGTCAGGGCGCGGTCCTGGTCGACTTCGGCTCGCACCAGGTGCGAGTCGTTCAGCCCTACGACAAGCTGTTCAAGCTCTGAGCCGGGCCGGCCGCCGGATCCCCAGGCGGCCGATCCGGCCCTTCCGACCGGTCTCCCCGGAGCCGGACGGCCTGTGGCGCGTCCACCCCGGCGCGTCCGGTCCGGCGCGTCCGGTCCGACCGCTGCCCCGGGGGCGTTACCCGCGCGCGCCCGGCAGGACGGTGATCGCGGTGGCGAGCAGGCCGTCGCGGACGGCCCACCGCCCGTCGAAGCCGGTGAGGCGATGCCCCTCCACCACCGGACCCGGGACCAGCAGCACGGCGTGGAAGGTGCCGTCCGGACGCAGCGTGATGTCGGCTTCCGAGAAGTCCAGGAAGATGCCGGTGAGCGGGAACCAGGCCTTGTAGACGGCCTCCTTGGCGCTGAACAGCAAGCGGTCCCAGGGCAGCCCAGGGTGGTCCGCGAGCAGTTCGGCGGTCCGCTCCTGCTCGCCGGTCAGCGCGATGGTGTCGAGCACGCCCTCCGGCAGGGCCGCGGCCGGTTCGGCGTCGATGCCGATCGACACCACCTCGCCCGCGCGGGCGACGGCCGCGCCCCGGAAGCCGGCGCAGTGCGTCAGGCTGCCGACCACCCCGTCGGGCCAGCTCGGCGCGCCGCGCGGACCGGGGACCAGCGGCCGGTACGGGACGCCGAGCCGGCCGAGCGCGAGCCGGGCGCAGTGCCGGACGGTGGTGAACTCCCGGCGCCTGGTCTCGACGGCGCGGGCGACGACCGCCTCCTCGGCCGGCTCCAGCCGGGCCTGCGGCGGGTCGTCGTAGGCCGTCTCCACCACGACCGATGCGGGAAGCAGTTCGCCGATCACAGGTCCCCCCTGAATGTGTGGCACGCGTACGACGGTGAGCTTAACCCGACCGGCCGGCCCGTAGGGGGGCCGGCCGGATCGTTGGCCGAAGGCCCCCGCGGCCACCCGGACGGGCCCGCGGGGGCCGCCGGGCACGCGGCACGGCCCACCCGGGGAGCGCCCCGGCCACCCGCGCCGCGGGCTACTCGAAGGCCGCCGCGGCCTCGCGCAGCGCGCGGACGACCGTCTCCGGGTCGTACGGTGCCGGGGCACCCGGCCGGTAGGTGACCGCGCGCAGGTCGCCGGTGTAGCGGAACGAGCGGTGCCGCTCGTACACCGGCCAGGAGACCGGGGACTTCCGGTCCACGCCGACACTGATGCCCTGGAACGGCGCCATGCCGATCAGCTGGTGGACCGGCCCGAGCCGCCCGCCCTCGGTGCCGTCGACCAGCAGCCGGAACTCCCACTTGAGGTCCGCCACCGCGGTCGCCTCGACCGTGACCAGGTGGGCGCCCGCCGTGAGCGGCCCGCCGTCTGCCTCGAACAGCTCGCCGTACTGGTTGTAGGCGAACCGCAGCCGGCCGTCCTCGACGTACAGGCTGTAGCCGCCGCCCTGGTCCCCGTGCGACACCAGCACGCCCTGATCCCCGGCGGCGTGGGCGGTCAGCTCGGCGTCGACGCGGAAGGAGCGGAAGGAGATCAGCCGGGACGAGCGGTACCGCTCCAGCTCGGGGGTGCCCGCGAGCAGGGTGACCGGTCGCCGCAGCCGCTCGTCCTCCGGGCCGCGCAGGGCGAGCGCGCCGCTGCCGTCGGCCAGCGGGAAGACGCCGTTGCGCCAGGCGGCGGCCTCCCAGGCGGCGGACAGCTCCTTGACCAGCTCGGGGTGGTCGGCGGCGACGTCGTGGATCTCGGTCGGGTCGGTGCGCAGGTCGTGGAGCGCCCACTCGCCGTCGTCGTAGGGGGCGCCGAAGCGGTGCAGGGTGACCAGCTTCCAGCCGTCCCGGTAGTAGCTGCGGTTGCCGGTCATCTCGCAGTACTGCTCGGGGTGGGTGGAGCCGGCCGCCGGGTCGCGCAGCACGGGCGCGAAGCTGATCCCGTCGAGGGACTGCACCGGCTGCCCCGAGCGCTCCGACGGCCGTTCCACACCGGCGAGTTCGAGCAGGGTGGGCAGGATGTCGGTGACGTACTGGTACTGCGGACGCACCCCGGTGTCACCCTCGGCGCGCGGCAGACCGGCCGGCCAGGAGAGCACGAAGGGCACCCGGACGCCGCCCGCGTAGGTCTGGCCCTTGTAGAGCCGGAACGGCGTGTTGGAGGCCATGCCCCAGCCGCGCGGGTAGTGCACCAGGCTGCGCGGGCCGCCGATCAGCTCGATCTCCCGTGCGACGTCGGGGTTCCAGTCGGCGGGCAGGTTCGGGTGGTGGACGAAGCGGCTGAAGTAGCTGCGGGTGCCCTCGGCGCCGCCCTCGCCGGTGCCGCCGTTGTCGGAGGTGAACACGATGATGGTGTTGTCGAGTTCACCGAGTGCGGCGAGGGTGTCGGTGAGCCGGCCGAGGTTCTGGTCGACGTTGTCGACCATCGCCGCGTACACCTCCATGTACTTGGCGTACAACTTCTGCTGGACGTCCGTGAGTTCGTCCCAGGGGCCGACGTCGTACCCGGCCTCGCCGTTGCGGTCGGGCAGTTCGGTGCCGACCGGGAAGTGGCCGGCGGCGAGCTGCCGGGCGAAGCGGGCGGCGCGCAGTTCGTCCCAGCCCTCGTCGTAGCGGCCCCGGTGCCGGGCGAGGTCGGCCGGCTTCGCCTGGAGCGGGCCGTGCACCGCGTTGTGCGCCAGGTAGAGGAAGAACGGCTTGTCGGCGTCGTGCGCGCGAAGCGACTTCACCATGGCGATCGCCCGGTCGGTGATGTCGTCCGTGTAGTAGTAGTCGTCCGGGAACTCGTCGATGTCCAGCGGGCTGTTGTCGCGCACGAGTTGGTGCGGGTGGAAGAGGCTGGTCAGGCCTTCGAGGACGCCGTAGTACTGGTCGAAGCCCTTCTGCAGGGGCCAGTTGGCGCGGTTGTCGGCGGCGTTGGAGGCGGAGTCGCGGGTCAGGTGCCACTTGCCGACGGCATAGGTGGCGTAGCCGTTGTCGTGCAGCGTCTCGGCCAGGGTCGGGATGTCCGCCGCCACCTCCATGCCGTAGCCGGGGAAGCCGGGGTCGGCGTTGGCGACGAAGGAGTACCCGACCCGGTGCGGGTTGAGGCCGGTGAGCAGGGCCGCGCGGGCGGGTGAGCAGAGCGGCATGGTGTGGTAGTTCGCCAGTTTGACGCCGCCCGCCGCGAGCCGGTCCAGGGTGGGCGTGGGGATCTCGGCGCCGAACGGTCCGATGTCGCTGTAGCCCATGTCGTCGATCAGCACGACGACGATGTTGGGCGCGCCCTCGCGCGGCCGGACCGGCCGCGGCCAGGCGGCGGTGGAGCCGGCGAAGGTGCGGCCGACGGTGCCGGCGAACCCGGCGTACGGGTCGCGCCGGCCGGGGGCCTGCGCCGGCTCCTGGCCGAGGTCGGGCGCGGATGCTCGGTCGGGCCCGGCGGTGCTGCTCATACGGTGCTCCTGAGGGTGGGGCCGACGGCGTCCAGGCGCGGTACGGCGGCGAGGAGTTCGGCGGTGTAGGGGTGTTCCGGCGCGGTGACGACGCGGTCGGCCGGGCCGGTCTCCACGATCCGGCCGCGGTGCATCACGGCGATCCGGTGGCTGACCTGGCGGACGACGGCGAGGTCGTGGGCGATGAACAGGACGGCGAGGCCGAGTTCGCGCTGGAGCCGGGCGAGCAGCTCGATCACCTGGGCCTGGACCGACACGTCCAGCGCGGAGACCGGTTCGTCGCAGATCAGCACGCTCGGCCGGGGTGCCAACGCGCGGGCGATGCCGATCCGTTGGCGCTGGCCGCCGGAGAAGGCGCGCGGGTGCCGGTCCGCCGACTCGGGCTCCAGGCCGACCTGCTGGAGCAGCTCGGCGACCCGCGCGGCCCGCTCGGCCGCGGTGCCGAGCCCGTGCGCGATCAGCGGCTCCTCGATGATCCGGCCGGCCGTCAGCCGCGGGTTGAGCGAGGAGTACGGGTCCTGGAAGACCATCTGCAGCTCGCGCCGGGCGGCCCGGCCGCCGTCGCGGCCGAGTTCCTCGCCCCGGAACCGGATGGTGCCCGCCGAGGGCGCGTGCACCTGGACGAGTGCGCGGGCCAGGGTGGACTTCCCGGAGCCGGACTCGCCGACCAGCCCGAGCGTCTCCCCGGGGTGGAGCTCCAGGTCGACGCCGTCCAGGGCGGTGACCGGCCGTCGGCGCGGACCGTAGGTCTTGCGCAACCCGTGGACGGTGAGCAGCGGTTCGGCTCCCGGGAGGCTGTTGGCGCCGGCCTCGGAGGGCGTCTCCAGGCGCGGCACGGCGGCCAGCAGTCGCTTGGTGTAAGGGTGTCGGGGCGCGGCGAGCACCTCGCCGGTGGCGCCCCGTTCGACCACCCGGCCGTCGCGCATCACCAGGATCCGGCGGCAGGTCCGGGCGATCACGCCGAGGTCGTGGCTGATCACCACCAGGGCGGTGCCGGTCTCCCGGTTGATCCGGTCGAGCAGTTGGAGGATCTGCTGCTGGACGGTCGGGTCGAGCGCGGTGGTCGGCTCGTCGGCGACCAGCACCTCGGCGCGGTTGGCCAGGGCGAGCGCGATCATGACGCGCTGGCGCTGGCCGCCGGAGAACTGGTGCGGATGGTCGCCCAGCCGCCCGCTGGCGTCGGGGATGCCGACCAGGTCGAGCAACTCGACCGCCCGGGCGGCACGTTCGGCCCGCCCGGCGTCGCCGTGGGCCCGCAGTGCCTCGTCGAGCTGCTTGCCGACGGTGAGGACCGGGTTGAGCGAGGACATCGGATCCTGGAAGATCATCGCGATCCGCCGTCCGCGCAGGCCGCGCAGTGCGGCCTCGGGCAGTGCCGCGAGGTCCTGGCCGTCCAGCTCGACCGAGCCGGCGCTGATCCGCCCGCCGGCCGGCAGCATCCGCAGCAGGGCCAGCGCGGTGGTCGACTTCCCGGAGCCGGACTCGCCGACCAGGCCGAGCGTGTCGCCGGCGGACAGCTCGAAGCCGACGCCGTCGACGGCCTTGACGGCGTCGAACTCGACGGTCAGGTCCCGTACCCGCAGGACTGGGCGGCTCATCGGCGGATCCCCTTGTTCAGGGCCTCGGCGATCAGCGTGAAGCCGAGCACCAGCGCGGTGGTCGCGGCGAGCGGGGCGGCCGCGAAGGCGGGTTGGGTGGAGAGGTAGGCGACGGACTGGCTGAGGATGGAGCCGAGGGTGGGATCCGGCGGACGGACACCCAGCCCCAGGAAGCTCATCGCGCCCTCGATGAAGACCCCGATGGAGAGGGCGACCGCGGTCTGCACGATCAGCGGATCGGCGGCGTTGGGGACGACGTGGCGCAGCAGCACCCGCAGCCGTGACGCCCCGCCGACCCGGGCGGCCAGCGCGTACTCACGCTCCCGCTGGACCAGGATGCCGGCCCGCAACTGCCGCCCGAAGCCGGGTATCTCGGCGAGGGCGATGACGATCAGCACCGGCCAGCGGCCGGGGCCCAGTACGGCGGTCACGGCGAGCGCCAGGATGATCCCGGGGAAGGCGAGCAGCAGGTCGAAGGCGCGCTGGACGGTGACGTCCGCCCAGCGGGAGGAGGCCGCGAGCAGGGCGAGCGAGCAGCCGAGCACGGCACCGACCGGGACGGCGCTGAAGGTGATCGCGAGATCGGTGCCGATACCGTGCAGCACCCGGCTGAAGAGGTCGCGGCCCAGGTCGTCGGTGCCGAAGGGGTGGTCGGCGCCGGGGCCGGCGAGAGCGAGGGCGCTCTGCGCGTTGGGGTCGAGGTCGGTCAGCAGCGGCGCGAACAGGCCGGCCAGCGCGACCGTGCCGACGAGGGCCAGGCCGGTGAGGCCGCGCCCGGTGAGCAGGCCGGCCAGGTAGCGGTTGCGGCGGGCGCGGGTGGCGCCGGCGGCGCGCCGCGGCGCCTCGGTGGTCAGGGCGGTCATCGGTCACTCCCAGCGGATCCGGGGGTCCAGCCACGCGTACACCAGGTCGGTGAGCAGCTGGACGGCGACATGGACGGCGACGATCAGCAGCAGGAGGTCCTGAACGACCGGGTAGTCGCGGCGGATCACCCCCTGTTCGATCAGCTGGCCGAGGCCCGGCCAGGCGAAGATCCGCTCCACCAGCACGGCTCCGGCGATGAGTTGGCCGATCTGCAGGCCCAGCACGGTGACCGCCGAGGGCAGCGCGTTGGGCAGCGCGTGCTGCCAGACGATCCGCCGGCGGGACACGCCGAGCGCGGTGGCGGTGCGGACGTAGTCCTCGGCGAGGGCGCGTTCCAGGCCGTCCTGGAGATAGCGGGCGAGGACGGCGGCGCTCGGCAGGGCCAGGCACACGGCCGGCAGCAGCAGGTACTGCACGGCCAGGTCGGGTTGGTCGAGCAGGGATTCGTGGCCGCCGGCCGGCAGCAGTCCCAGGGTGACCGCGAAGAGCAGCACCAGCAGCACGCCGGTGACGAAGGGCGGCACCGCCAGGACGGTGGTGGTGAAGGCGCGCACGGCGGCGGCGACCGGCCGGCGCCGGGTGGTGGCGCCGAGCACCCCGAGCGGTACGGCGATCACGATCACCAGCAGCAGGGCGCCGAGGGTGAGTTGGGCGGTGGCGCCGAGGCCGTTGCCGATCAGGTCGGAGATCTGGCCGCCGATCGCGTAGCTGGGCCCGAGGTTTCCGGTGAGCAGGTCGCCGAGCCAGGAACCGTACTGCGTGAGCACCGGCTGGTCGAGGCCGAGCCGGTCCCGGATGGCGGCGACGGCCTCCGGCCCGGCGTCCGGCCCGGCCAGCGAGGTGGCCGGATCGCCGGGGATCAGCCGCAGGATGAGGAAGACCAGGAAGGAGGCGAGGACGAGGACGAGCAGACCCGAGGGGAGCCGCTTGAGCAGGAAGGAACGCATCGGTCAGGCCGTCAGGTAGGCGTCGTCGAGGATGAGGTAGCCGAACTTGTTGAGGTCGGTGCCCACGGCCTTGCTGCCGGCCACCTCCACCAGGCCGCCGATCGCGAGGTCGATCACGAACTCCTCGTCCAGCAGGACGTCGGTGATCTGCTGGTAGAGCGCCTTGGCCTCGGGGCTGTCGCTGTCCGCGCGCTTCCAGGCCTTCTGGACGACGTCGGTGTAGGCGGGCGAGCTGAACCGGGAGCTGTTCTTCGCCTCGTTGAACGGGTAGGCGCTGACCGCGAGGGTGGCGGGCTGGAGCTGGGCGAAGCCGTGGCTGAGCGTCCAGAGGGCCGGCATGGACTGCGCGATGAGCTGCTTCTGCATGGTGGGGGAGTCGGTGGGCTGGAGCACCGTCTCGATGCCGACCTGCTTGAGGTCGTACTGCAGGATCTGGGCGATCGCGGTGCCGCCCGGGTCGTTGGAGTGCGCGAACGGTAGGGTGATCGTGTCGATCCCGGCCTCCTTGAGTAGCGCCCGGGCCCGGTCGGGGTTGTGGGTGTAGCGGGCGGCGCTGGCCTCGCTGTACGCGGGCGAGGACTTGGGCCAGGGCGCGGCCGAGACGGTGCCGTACCCGCCGAGCGCCTGCTGCACCAGCCGGTCGCGGTCCACCGCCCAGGCGATGGCCTGACGGACCCGCTTGTCGCTCACGTGCTCGGCGGTGAGGTTGGCGCCGATGTAGTAGGCGCCGGAGCCGGTGTCGTACTGCTTGATCCGGAACTGCGGGTCGCCCTTGAGGGTGGCCACGTCCTTGCCGCGGATGCCGTAGGAGAGATGGGTCTGGCCGGTCCTGAGCGAGGAGAGCAGGGACTCGGCCTGCGGGACGATCCGGATCTCGACCCCGTCCAGGTAGGGCCGGCCCGGGTTCCAGTACGCGGCGTTGCGGGCGAAGGTGATCGAGCTGCCGGGCTTGCGCTCGGTGAAGGTGAACGGGCCGGTGCCGATCAGCTTCGTCCCGGCGACGGCGTCCTCCACGCCGGCCGCGTCCGGGATGATCATGAACTCGAAGAGGTCGAAGAGATTGCTGACGGGGTGGGCGAGGACCAGGGTCAGCTCGAAGTCGCCGTTCTTGCGGAAGTCGGTGACGGCGGCGGCGGTGGACCGCAGCTGGGCCGAACGGGCCGGATTCTGCAGGTTCTTGACGGCGAACACCACATCGTCGGCGGTGAACCTGCGACCGCTGTGGAAGAGCACGTCCTCGCGCAGCTTCAGCGTGACGCTGGTGCCGTCCGCGCCGACCTGCCAGGAGGTGGCCAGCTCGGGCTGCGGCCGCAGCTTGTCGTCGTAGCGGGTCAGGGTGTTGAAGACCAGCCGCTGGACGAGGGTGTTGGCGCTCTGGGCGAAGAGCAGGCTCGGGGTGAAGTCGATGCCGGTGCCCACGGTGAGGACGCCGCCGCGACGCGGGGTCGCCGAGCCGCTCGCGGCGGACGACGCGGTGTCCGCGGCCGAGCGGCAGGCGGCCAGTGCCAGCAGGCCGGCGCCGGCGAGGCCCCCGCGCAGCAGGGCGCGCCGGGAGGGGCCGGACGGGGAGAGGGAGGTGAACGCGGTCATGGCGGGTCCTTCGGGAGGGGCGGGCCGGCGGGCGGATGGGCGGCGATCGGCGTGGGGAGGGGTCGGGCGAGGGGACGGACGGGCGGCTACCGCAGCAGCCCCCGGCCGGTCGGCGGCGTGCGGGCGGCCGCCGCCGTCGCCTGGAGCGGCCGGGCGTAGAGCTCGCCCAGCACCGCGGCCCCGGCGGCCACGGCCAGGGCGTCCGGGCCCCGGCGCTGGGCGATCACCAGGCTCGCGTCCCGCCGCAGGTGCGAGTGGCGGGCGAACTCGGCGCGCACCACGTCCAGATAGGCCGGGTCGAGCAGACTGAAGGTCTCGGTCAGCACCACCAGGTCGGGGTTGACCACGTCCGCCAGCAGTGCCAGCGCGCGGCCGATCACCTCGGACCGCCGGCGGACCAGTCGGTCGGCGCGCGGATCACCGGCCCGCACCGCGGCGGTCAGCTCGGCCCGGTCCGGCTTCTCGGTGACTCCGGCGGCGGCCGCCGCCTCGAACAGCGTGGTGTCCGAGGCGGCCGCCGCCAGACAGCCCAGCCGGCCGCAGTGGCAGAGCGCGTCGCTGCCGGGGACGGGCAGGTGAGCGACGTCCCCGGTGGCCGCGGCGGGCCCGCGGTGGACCACGCCGGCCACCGCGAGCGCCGCGTCCACCACATGGCCGACGAAGAGCTGGACCATGCTGCGGCGCGCCGCCGGGTGGCCGAACAGGAGCTCCGCCTGGGTGAGCGCCCGGGCGTGGTTGTCCACCTGGACGGGCAGTCCACCGGCCCGGGACAGCAGCTCGCCCAACGGCATGTCACGCCATCCCAGCGGGTCGTGACGGACCGTCACTCCGTGCTCCGGGTCGACCGTGCCGCCGGTCACCGCGCCGATCGCGAGGACCCGGCGGCCGCCGGGCACGGAGGCGAGCAGCCGGGGGAGCCGCTCCAGCAGCGGCTTGAGCACCGCGTGCCCGGTGCGACCGCGGTTGCTCAACTCCTGCCGGTACAGCACGTTTCCGCGCAGATCCAGCAGCGCGAAGGTGGTGTAGGGCACCCCGATGTGCAGCCCGGCGACGGCGAGCCGGTCGGTGTCGATGTCGACCGGCTGCTGCGGCCGGCCCACCGACCCCGCCCCGCCACCGGTCAACTCCGGTCGCTCGCACAGCAGTCCGAGCCGCACGAGGTCCACCACCTGCCGGGACACCGCGGAGGCGCTGAGGCCGGTGAGCGCGGCGACCCGGCTGCGGGCGACCGGCCCGTGATCGAGCACGGTCCGCAGGACGACGGCGGCGTTGACGTCCCGCCGTTCGTCGCCGATCCGCAGGGCGGGGCGCGGGAGCGTGTCCGACATCGGCCGGCCTTTCGCGAGTGGTGTCGTGGGGAGGATGGTGCGGGGCGGGCGGTGGTCAGTCCTGGAGGGCGGCCTCCAGCTCCGCGGCCGGTACCAGCCCGGCCACCTTCGGCGGCTCGGTCGGCTCCAGCAGTCGGCTCGCCGTGCCGTCCACGCCCACCGGCAGGTCGCCGTCCAGGGTGATCCGGCGCACCAGGCGCGGCTCGTCGCCGTAGTCGTTGACGGCGTAGTGCTGGGTCGCCCGGTTGTCCCAGATCGCCACGTCACCGACCTGCCAGTCCCAGCGCACGGTGTTCTCCAGGCGCTCCACGTACCGCTGGAACAGCTCGATCAGGGCCCGGCTGTCGGCCCCCGAGACACCCTGGATCCGCTGCGCGAACGCGCCGAGCAGCAGGGTCTTCTCGCCGGTCACCGGGTGGACCCGGACCACGGGGTGCTCGGTCCTGAAGGCGGTCGAGACGAACACCTGCCGGAAGAGCTTGGCGACCTCGACGTTGTCGGCCAGTTCGGGCCGCAGGGCGAGGCTCGCCGCGTAGTCGTAGTCGTTGGTGTGGACCGCGCGCAGGCTCTCGGCCAGCACCTTCAGCGGCTCCGGGAGGTCCTGGTAGGCCGCGACGGTGTTCGCCCACACCGTGCTGCCACCGGCCGGCGGCAGCTCCAGCGAGCGGAGGATGGACGCCTTCGGGTAGGACGGGACGAAGGTGACGTCGGTGTGCCAGTTGTTGGCGCGCACCCCCTTGGTGGCGTCCAGTTCGAAGATGTACCGGCCGTCGGCGCCGGGCACGGTCGGGTGGCCGACCGGCTGGCCCAACAGGCGGGCGAACGCCTCGTGTTCGACGTCGTCCAGGTGCTCCTGGCCGCGGAAGAAGAGCACCTTGTGCCGGTACAGCGCGGCCTCGACGGCGGCGACGGTCTCGGCGGAGAGGTCGCCGCCGAGGCGGATGTCGTGGACGATCGCACCGATCCGGCCGGCGGCCGGGGTGATGCGGAGGTCGGTGAGGGCAGCGGTCATGGCGGATCCTCGGCTTTCGGGGGACGCGGGAAGGGAGGTGGAGCGGGCGGGGCGCGGGGAGGTGCGGCCGCCGGGCCCACGGGTCCGGCGGCAGGGCGGCGGCGGTACGGCGCGGCACCGTGCGACCCGGGACGACCGGCACGACCCGGGACGACCGGCACGACCCGGCGCGGGGTACGCGCGGTGGCTCGTGCGGTGGTGCGGGCGGTGGGTCGGCAGGTGGTTCGGCCGGGGCGCACGGCAGTGGACGTGCGGGCACGGCGCGGCCGTGCGGCAAGGCCGGTCCGGCCTACCGGATCAGCGGGTGAGCGCTCCGCGACAACAACGGCGGAGAGCGGCGCCGAGGCGCGGACAGGGAGGGCTCTGGACGTGGCGCACGGTGGTCATCGGCCCTCCTTCCGGTGTGCTGCGACTGGGCTCGGCGCTCATCGTGCTGAAGGCCGAGGCTCGCTGTCAATCACCGTTCTGCCTGCTGGGAACGGGTGTTGCGGCCCTGTGAAGCGACCGTTGCGGCCGATGTCCGGCCGATGTCCGGCGCGCGACCCGACCGTATTCGACCTTGTCGCGGGCGTGTCGGAGTTATTAACTCTCGGAGCGGAAGAAACCCCGCGCGGCGGCCCGGCCGGCCGTCGGGTCGGCGACGAACCTGATGGAACGGGGGCGAACCGATCGGGTCGTCGAGGCGTCCCGATCCTCGAAGGATGGTTGCCGAACAATCAGGAGGAAACGATCGTGGAGACCTTCGCAGGGCGCCCGGGCCGTCGCGCGGTACTGGCCTTCGGCGCCGGGACGGCACTGGCCGCCGCCGTGTCCACGGGTGGGCCGGCCCAGGCCGCGGGCCGTGCGTCGGCCGGGCCGGACCAGGTCGTCCGGGCGCTGGCCGACCTGGAGCGGGAGCACGGCGCCCGGCTGGGGGTGTTCGCGCGCAACACGGTCACCGGCCGGACCGTGCTGCACCGCGCGGACGAGCTGTTCCCGATCTGTTCCGCGCACAAGACGATCACCGCCGCCGCGGTGCTGCGGGACCTCGACCGGGACGGCGAGTTCCTCGCCCGACGGATCCGGTACACCGCGAAGGACGTCATGGACGCGGGCTACGCCCCGATCACCGGGACGCCCGAACACCTGGCGCAGGGCATGACCGTCGCCGAGCTGTGCGCCGCCGCCATCGACCACAGCGACAACGCCGCCGACAACCTGCTGCTCCGTGAGCTCGGCGGTCCCACGGCGATCACCCGCTTCTGCCGGTCCATCGGGGACCGGGTGACGCGGCTCGACCGGTGGGAGCCCGCGCTGAACACCGCCGAACCGGGACGCGTGACGGACACCACCAGCCCGGCCGCCATCGGGCGGAGCAACCTCAAGCTGGTCCTCGGGGACGCGCTCGCCCCGCGGGACCGGCGGCAGTTGACGGCGTGGCTGCTCGGCAACACCACCAGCGGCGGCCGCTTCGGCGCCGGACTCCCCAAGGACTGGGCCCTCGCCGACAAGACCGGCACCGGCGACTACGGCACCACCAACGACGTGGGCATCGCCTGGACCCCGGACGGCGCGCCCGTGGTCCTGGCCGTGCTGTCCACCAAGCCGGACGCCGCCGCCCCGGCGGACGAGCCGCTGGTCGCCGGGGCCGCCGCGCTGCTGGCGGCGGCGCTGGTCTGACGGCGCGCGCCGCGGCCGGTCCGGGGTCGGTCCGGGGCCGGCCGCGGTCCGGTCCGGCCGGGCGCCCGCCGCGCTTCGGGCGCGTACGACGCTTCCGGCGCCGTTCATGTGCCGGACACACCGTCTCCGCCGGCGGGTCCAGGGAGATCACCTAGAGATAACGGGTCTGCTCCCAGCAGGCGGTGCCACGCCGGTCCGCCCGGCGTGGCACCGCCGTACCCCGGAAGGACGTACCCGTGGACCGCAGGACCCTGCTCGGCACCGCCGCCGTCGGAGCGGTGGGCGCGGTGACCGCCACCGCGCTCGCCCCGACCCCGGCCGCCGCCCGGCCCGTCGCCCCCGTCACCACCTTCAACGTCATCAGCGACATCCAGGGCGACCTCGCCGACCTGGGGGTGGCGCTGCGCGACATGAAGTCCACCAACCCCGCCTCCGCCGGCCTCGCCGTCGCCGGGGACATCACCCCGCGCGGCTACGACGCCGAGTACGCCGCCGTCCGGGCCGAGTTCGCGAAGGCCGGCCCCCCGGCCACCGTCGCCTGGGCGATCGGCAACCACGAGTTCTACGTGCCCAAGTGGCGCGACCCGGCCACGTTGGACCAGGCCGCCTGGCCCAACGGCGCGACCGAGGACTCGCTCTTCCGCAGCTTCTACACCTTCGCCGGCCGCGGCACGGTCTTCTCCGAGCACGTCTTCGGCGGCATCCCGGTGCTGACCCTGGGCACCGAGCGCTACATGCACTACCACGACCCCAAGCTCTGGGACGAGGTGTGGCTGAGCGACACCCAGTTCACCTGGCTCGAACAGCGGCTCGCGTACTGGGCGTCGCGTCGCCGGCCCGTCATGGTGATCACCCATCACCCGCTGCCGAACACCGTCTCCGGCAGTCGCAACAACCTCTACCTGCACGACTACCTCCAGGCCGACCGCCTGCTCGGCATCCTCGGCCGGTACCGCGACGTCTTCGTCTTCTGCGGCCACACCCACTGGGACCTCGGCCTGTCCGACTGGTACGTCCGCCGCGTCGTCCCGGGCACCGCCAACCTCGACGGCTTCTCGGTGGTCAACACCGGTGCCGTGCAGACCGGCTGGACCGACGACGGCCGGGGCGGCGAGACGGCCGTGGTCGGCGCCTTCAACCAGGGTCTTCAGGTCGAGGTCCACACCGACCGCGTCGTCCTCAAGGCGCGCGACTTCGCGACCCGCACCTGGCTGAAGCAGATCACCGTCCCGCTCGCCGGCGCGATGTAGGCCGCCGCGCGGGCCCGTCGGTGGGGCGGGAGGCCGGCCGGGTGGGCCGCCCGCCCCGCCGGCCGCCGAGAGCCGGGACCCCGGATGCGCCGCGCTCGCGTGCGCGGGAGGTGGTCCGCGGCCGTGCCGCTCGCGGTCCGCCGCACCGGCGACTGCCGTTCCGTCCGACGGGGGTGCGATGCTTCCCGGGAGCCCTGCCGAGTCGAGTGATGCCCCCGAGGAGCTGCCCATGCGCGCCGAACCCGTTGCCGACACCCCCTCTCTCGCGCTCGGCGAGGGGCCGGTCTGGGACGCGGGTGCCCAGAGCCTCCACTGGATCGGCATCCCGGACCGGCGGGTGCTCACGCTGCACCGGCCGAGCGGTCGGCTCACGGTGCTCGAACTGGACGTCACGCCCGGCACGTTGATGCTCGCCGCCGAGGGCCGGCCGGTCCTCGCGACCGAGCGCGGGTTCGAGCTGCTGGACACCGCCACCGGCCGGACGGAGGTGCTCGCCGCCGTCGAGGTCGACCGCCCGGAGCGCCGGATGAACGACGGGAAGCGGGACCCGTTCGGCCGGCCGGTGGCCGGGACGATGCACCGCACGGAGCCCCGGCGGCCGGGGTCGCTGTACCGGCTGGAGGCGGACGGGTCGGTGCGGGCGATCCTGGACGGCCTGGCCATCCCCAACGGTCTGGCCTGGCCCGAACCGGACCGCCTCTGGCACATCGACACCCCGACCCGGCGGATCGAGCTCTACGAGTACCCCGAGCACGGGCCGCTCGGCCGCCGGATCCGCTCGCTGGACGTCTCCCACCTGCCGGGGATGCCCGACGGCATGACCTTGGACGAGAGCGGGAACCTCTGGGTGGCGTTCTGGGACGGCGGGGCCGTGCACTGCCTCTCGCCGGAGGGGCGCCTGGTGGACACCGTGGAGGTGCCGGTGCCGCGCTCGACCAGTTGCGCCTTCGGCGGGCCGGAGCTGGACACGCTGTACATCACCACCGCCCGCAGCGAGCAACTCCCGCTCTCTGGGGCGCTGTTCGCGGTCACCGTGCCGGGAGTGCGCGGCCGGGCCTGAGGGCCTGAGGGGGCCTGGGCCCCGGGGGACCGAGGGGCCGGGGGCGGGGGTGCCGACGGGCGGGCGACTGTGCCGCCCGCCCGTCCGGCGGAGTCGACGGCGCCCGTCCCGGGGCCGCCGGCTACTGCCCGAGCAGGCGGGCGAAGTCCAGCCCGAGGGTGCCGAGCACGGGGAGGGCGCCGAGGTCGGTGACCGCGCCGACCGGGATGCTGTAGCCCTGGTTCACCTCCCGGGTCGCGGGCGCGGTGGTCGCGGTGGCGGTGGTCGCGGTGGCGCCGGTCAGGGCGACGGTGCCGAGCAGCGCGGCACCGAGGGCCGTGCGGAACGGGCCGCGGAACCGAACGGGGGACAGGGAGCGGAGCGGGGTGCGGGGCGGGGTGCGCAAGGGGGCCTCCGGGGAGTGGAACACGTGACCTGACAACGCGTCACCGTCGCTCGCGGTCACGCATCGTCCCGCCTTCGGCCGCTTTCGTAAAGCTTCCTCCCTTGTGTTCATGACAACACATCAAAGGTATGGACCTCAGCTCCGAGCTCGTCATACGGTCCTTCCCTGGGCGGGCCGGACGTGCCCGAACTCCACTGCACCGCAGCCGATTCGGCCTGCTCGGGAGCTCCCGCAGGGCCGGCGGCCCGCCCGTACTCGGTCATGCCGTCCGCACCGACAATCGGAGGGAAACATGCGAGTCGTCAAGAACATCAGGATCCTGGCCGGCGCTCCGCTCGCCGCCGCCGCCCTGATCGCCCTGACCGCGGGTTCGGCCAGTGCCGCGATCCCGATCAACGAGCCGATGACCGGCAAGGCGACCTACTACAACGACGCCGGCTACGGCGCCTGCGGCAGTCAGATCAACGCCGGCAGTCAGTTGCTGGTGGCGGTCTCGCACACCTGGTGGACCAGCGCGAATCCGAACAACGACCCGCTGTGCACGGGCATATCGGTGAAGGTCACCTACCAGGGCAAGACCGTGACCGTCCCGGTCAAGGACAAGTGTCCCTCCTGCGACTCCACCCACATCGACCTCAGCCAGCCGGCGTTCGCCAGGCTCGCCCCGCTGGGGCAGGGTGTGATCAACGGCCTCACCTGGCAGTTCGTCAAGGCGGGCTTCGCGGGGGAGAGCATCCCGCTGTCCGCGCCCGTCGAGGGTTCGACGATCGGGGCCGGCGCGTCCCGCTGACGTGGTGCGGGGCGGGCCGGCCGGCGGTACCGGTCGGCCCGCCCCGTGCGGCCCGGCCCTCGGGGCGGGTCCACCCCGGCCGTCAGCCGTCGGTGCGGTGTTGTCTCGGGATGGCCCCCGCGCGGGCGGCGGCCTCCTCCGCGGTGGCGAGCGCGGGCGAGCCGTCGGCCGACCGGGTGCCGTCGGCGCCCCGGGCGTTCCACCGCCGGCCGCCCGATGCCGCGTCCGGCGGCAACTCGGCCGCGCCGCGGAACACTTCGATGCGACGGCTGCCCGGCGGTGTGGTGGCCGGCCGCTCGACGGCCTCGGGCCACTTCGTGCGCGCGGCCTGCCGGGTGAGGCCCCAGGCCGCGCCGAGCCGCTCGTGGCTCGCGCCGTGGGAGGCGGCGGTCCGGGCGGCGATCGCCGTCGGGCGCTAGACCTCCTGGTCGACGACCTTCCAGATGCCGATGACGGCCGGCGCCACCTCGGCCGGGTCCGCCGGTCGGCCGCGGTCCACGCGGTAGCCGGTCGCCCGCGCGCGCACGGCGGAGGCGAGCGGATCGAGGGCGTCGAGGAGGATCCGGTCGAGCGCCGCCTGCTCGGTGGCGGTGATGTCGGGTGTCGGCATACTGGTAACTGTAGTTGTCGTGATGGAGCACGGGTAACAAGAGTTGTCGAATGGCATATGCCATTCGAGATGGACCGGGCTGCCCGCCGACCGGCCGCGCTGACACTGTGCACGGCCGGGTGCACGGTTCCTGCCATCGTGTCGGTGGTCCGGGGGCGCACGGAGGCATAGCGTCCGGGGAGATCACCGAGCGAAGGCAGGTTCCCGTGGACCGCACCGGCGACGCATCCCCCGCCGTCAACGGCGGCGTCTCCTTCTGGTACGCGCAGACCGGGCTGCCCGAGCCCCGGCCCGCGCTGCCGGGCGACGCCGACACCGATGTGTGCATCGTCGGCGGCGGCTACACCGGGCTCTGGGCGGCCTACTACCTCAAGAAGGCGGACCCCGGCCTGCGGATCACCCTGCTGGAGCGCCGCTTCTGCGGCTACGGCGCCTCGGGGCGCAACGGCGGGTGGCTCTACAACGGGTTCGCCGGGCGCGCGGCCTTCGCCCGCCGCTACGGGCCCGGACCGGCCGCCGCGATGCAACGGGTGATGGACGCGGCGGTCGGCGAGGTGGCCGACACCGTAGCCGCCGAGGGCATCGACGCCGACCTCGTCCGCGGCGGCGTCCTGGAGGTCGCCCGCACCCCGGCCCAGCTGGCCCGGCTGAAGGCCTTCGCCGAGGCCGAGCGCTCCTACGGCGCCGACCGGGTCCACCTGCTGACCGCCGCCGAGGCCGGTGAGCGGGTCCGGATCGCCGGTACCCTCGGCGGCACCTGGGCACCGTGCGGCGCGCGGATCCAGCCCGCCAAGCTGGCGCGCGGACTCGCCGCGGTGGTGGCGGGCCTGGGGGTGCGCATCCACGAGCAGACCCCGGTCACCGCCGTCGAACCGGCCGGCGCCGGCACCCGTGCCCGGGCCGTCACCCCGGACGGCACCGTCACGGCCGACTACGTGCTGCGCGCCACCGAGGGCTTCACCGCCGGGCTCCGCGGCGAACGGCGCACCTGGCTGCCGATGAACTCCGCGATGATCGCCACCGAACCGCTTCCGCCGTCCTTCTGGGCGGAGGCCGGCTGGAACGGCCGCGAGGTCCTCGGCGACTTCGCCCATGCCTACATGTACGCGCAGCGCACCGCGGACGACCGGATCGCCCTCGGCGGCCGCGGTGTCCCCTACCGGTACGGCTCGCGCACCGACGCGGACGGGACCACCCAGCCGGCCACCGTCCGCCAGCTGCGCGAGATCCTCGACAGCTTCTTCCCGGCCGCCGCCGGCGCCCGGATCGACCACGCCTGGGCCGGCGTGCTCGGCGTCCCGCGCGACTGGTGCGCCACGGTGGACCTGGACCGCGCCACCGGCCTCGGCTGGGCCGGCGGCTACGTGGGCAGTGGCGTCACCACCGCCAACCTGGCCGGCCGCACCCTGGGCGACCTCGTCCTCGGGCGCGACACCGAGCTCACCCGGCTTCCCTGGGTCGGCCACCAGGTGCGCCGGTGGGAGCCGGAGCCGCTGCGCTGGCTGGGTGTCCACGCCCTCTACGCCGCGTACCACGCCGCCGACCGCCAGGAGGCCACCGGGCGGCCGACCAGTTCGCCCCTCGCCCGGCTGGCGGACGTGATCTCCGGGCGGCACTGAGCGGGCGCGCCGCCGCTCCCGGGCGGTCCCGGCGGCCGTTCGGGCGTGCCGAGGTGGCACCGGCGGTCGGCGCGACGCACGGTGGTCCCGGGGTCGGAGACGGCGGAGGGACGGCGCGGGTGCGCAGGTGGCGAGTGGGACTGGTGGGGCTGGCGGCGACACTGGGGCTCGGTGCGCCCACGGCCTCGGCCGTGCCGGTCCGGCCCGGGTGGGCGGTCGTGGTGGTGGATCAGGAGTCGCGCAGCGTGCTGCTCCTGCAGAGCGCCGAGGAGCTGATGGCCTATCGGAGCCCCGGCCGGCTGCCGGTGGTGTGGTCCTGGAGCGCGGACCGCGCGCCGGACCTCGCCGACCTCGCCCCGGCGCGGAGCTGGTCGATGCCGGACGAGGCGAAGGCCCGGGTGCGCGAGGGCGGCCGCTATCTGCTGACCGCCGCCTCCGGCGGGCTGGTGGCGGTCGTCGACACCGCGACCGGCGGCACCTACTGGGCCGCCGACACCGGCCGGGCCAACCCGCACAGCTTGGAGCTGCTGCCGGACGGGAACGTCGCCGTCGCGGCCAGCACCGGCGGTTGGGTCCGGCTCTACGCCGCCTCGCAGGGGCCGCGCAGCAGCGCCCACGCCGCGTACCCGCTCAAGGGCGCGCACGGGGTGCACTGGGACGCGCGCACCCGGCTGCTCTGGGCGGTGGGCGACGACACGCTCACCGCGCTGCGGGTGGGCGGCACCCCGGCCGCACCCGTGCTCACCGCCGTCCGCAGCGTCGCGCTGCCGGATCCGGGCGGGCACGATCTCGCGCCGGTGCTCGCCGCGCCGGGCCGGTTCTGGGTGAGCACCGCCACGCACCTGTGGCAGTACGACCCGGCCGACGGCCGTTTCACCCGGGTGCGACTGGGTGCCGAGGCGGCGGAGCGGGACATCAAGAGCGTCGGTGACGAACCCGGCACCGGGCGGCTGCTCACCGCCGCGCCCGATCACGCCGGACCCTGTTCCTGGTGCACCTCGGTCCTCGCGCTCCACCGCCCGGACGGCGTCCGGACGTTGCGCGGCACCAAGCTGTACAAGGCGCGCTGGTGGGCCAGTTGGAGCGGCTGATCGTCGCTCAGGGTGACCGCCGGGTCGGCATTCGGCTGATGCGGCAGATTTTATGCCCCGGCAAACTACTCCAATGGTGGGCAGTTTTCCGTGGGGCAGCGCAAACCTCGGATGCGGTGCCCACGCTGGGATAGCGTCAAGTCCACCGGGGGGTGCGTGAACTGTGTGAGTGCCGCTCCGGTCCGTTCGAACGCATCCGACTAATGCTCCGACTAATTCGGGAGAAACTCGTGGGTAATAGCCTTTCGGAAATCCGGCCGGTCGCCGTCGACGAGCTGCGGCTCGCCGTGGACTCCCTCGCGGCGTTCCCCGCCCGGGGCGGGGCCGGCGGCTCCGACGTCCCCGAGCGCCTGGCGGCGGTGGCCGAGCTCTGCCGCGCCGTCGACGGGGTACTGGACAGCCTGGTCGTCCAGGCCGCCGCCGAGGCCGCCGAGGAGGGTTGGACGGCCGCCCGGATGGCCTCCGAACACGCCGTGTACTACGCCCGCCTGCGACGGGCGCTGCTGCCCGTCGGGGCAGGTGGCCAGGGCGATGCCGGGCTGAAGAAGCCGTGAGCGCGCCGCACTCCAACGCGCACGTCCTGACCTGCCCCACCCGGTGGAGCGACGTGGACGAGAACGGGCACATCAACAACGCCCGGCTGGTCTCCTACGTCCAGGAGGGGATTTACGACCTCTTCTGTCATCACCGGACCGCCGTCCGGGAATCCCTTTTTCCGTCCGGATTCCTGATCGCGCGGCACGAGATCGATTACCTGGAACAGCTGCACCACCAGCCGGAGCCATTGCTGGTACGGCTGACGGTGGCGCAGCTGGGCCGCAGTTCCGCGCATGTGGTGGTGAATGTCTGCCGCGATCCGCTCACGTATATGCGGGCCCGCACCGTGGTGGTCGCGCGAGATCGGGAATCGGGCCGGTCCCGTAAACTCAGCCAGTCCGAGCGGCGCTTTCTCTCCGCGTTCGTGCCGGTCGATCTCCCGGTCGAGATCCCGGTCGAGGCGCTGTCTTCGACGCCGTCGCAGCGGGTGCCGGCGAAGGCAGCGCGCGGCCCCCTGCCGGGCTCGGCGCACCGCGCCCGCCGGCGCTGTCGCACCTCGGCGCGCTGACGGCGGCGATGCCGGCACCGATGACGCTGCCGGCATCCGGCGCAGGGCCCAACGGACCGTCCGGGCCCACCAACCCGCCCGAACCTACCGGGCCCACCGGGCCCACCGAAACCGAAGGGCCGCCGCGGGTACCACCGGACCGGTACCGCCCGCCCGGCCCGTCCGTCCCGCGGCTCCCGGGACGGCGCCGATGGCCGGGTGGCGGCGGCAGGGGTGGCAGCGGCAACGGCGGCAACGGCGCCGCCGACCGCGGGCGCGCACCGGACCGGTGTGCGGCCCCGGCGCCCCGCTCCGGGCCCGCCGCCCGCGTGGCGCCCGCGGGCGTCCGGGCGCGCGAGGGCCGTCCGGTGGCCACCGGCCCGGCGAAGCCCGCCACCCCGGGAGGGCCGCCCCCGGCACACCCGACCGGGCACACCCGTCCAGTCGGGGCACACCCGTTCGGCCGGGTCGCCCCGTCCGGTCCGGCCACGACGGCCTGGGCCGGGAGGCGGAGGCCGGCCCACCGCGCGGCCCCGATCCGCCGGCCGTCCCGGCCGTCGACGGGGCCTCAGCCGGTGGTGGCGCGGAACAGCTCCGCTCCGGTGCCGGTCAGCAGCACCGGCTCACCGGCCGGCCGCAGGTAGGCCGAGCCGCCCGGGGCGAGGTCGAGGGTGTGCCCCGCCGCGCTCCGCAGCCGGGCCCGCCCGGTCGTGCAGAGCAGGATCTGTGGCGCGGCCAGGTCGATCCGGGCGGGTGCGGCGGCGGGCCGCAGCCGGGAGAGCCGGAACTCCTCGGCCGGTGAGGGGAACACCTCCTCGATCCCCGCACCGGCCGCGTCGACGGCCCGAGGGCCGTCCGGCGAGGAGGCGGGCGGCGAACCGGCCGGCGACGCGGTGAGCACGGGGGGCTCGCCGGTCCGGAAGGAGGTCACCACCAGCAGCCCCGCCACGTCGATGTGCTTCGCGGTGAGCCCGCAGCGCAGGACGTTGTCCGAATTGGCCATCAACTCGACGCCCAGGCCGTGCAGATACGCGTGCGGCACCCCGGCGTCGAGGGCCAGCGCCTGACCGGCCCGGAGCCGGACGTGGTTCAGCAGCAGCGCGGCCACCAGACCCGGGTCACCGGGGTAGTCCCGGGCGGCCCGCGCGTAGGCGGCGCACGCGGCCGCGTACGGACCGCCCTCGGCGGCCACCCGCCGCAGCGCCGCGGCGACACCGGCGAGCTCGGCCGGGCCGGGGCGGACGTCCTCCAGGACGTGCCGCAGCATCGCCGGCAGCACCTCCCCGGCGGGCCGTCGGCGCAGCGCGGTGGCCCACGGGGCGAGCAGCGGGACGCCCAGCGCGTCCAGCAGCCCGGCCGTGGCGGACGCCGGCCGGAACCCGCAGAGTGCCTCGAAGTCACCCAGGGCACAGATCAGTTCGGGCTTGTGGTCGCGGTCCTTGAAGGTGCGCTGCGGGGCGTCGCGGGGGATGCCGCGGGCCTCCTCGGCGGCGAAGCCCGCCTCGGCCCGCGCCCGGGAGGGGTGCACCTGGAGCGAGAGCGCCCGCTCGGCGGCCAGCACCTTGAACAGGAACGGGAGCCTGGGGCCGAACCGCCGTACGGTGTCCGGCCCCAGCTCGCCCTCCGGGTCCTCGGCGATCAACCGGTCCAGCGGGCGCGGGCCGGCGCCTCCGGCGTCGTCCCGCAGTGAGGGGGCGGACGGGTGGGCGCCCATCCAGAGCTCGGCCTGCGGCTCACCGGTGGTGGGCCTGCCGGTGAGCGCGGGGATGGCCGTGGTGGAGCCCCAGGCGTAGGCCCGGACGGGGTTGGCGAGCGGGGCGAACGGGGGACGGGTGGGTGCGGGCATGCGGGGGTCCCTCCTGTGGGGGCCGGGGGGAGGCCCGGGCCTGGGGCGTGTTCCGTCACTCCCGCCGGGCGCGCGACACGAGTGACGAACACGCCCTAGCGGCAGAGCGCCGCCGCGCCGATCAGGCCCGCGTCGGTGCCGAGTTCGGCGCGGCGGACGTCGAGGCCGCGGACGTAGGGCAGCGCGGCGTACCGGTCGAGGTGGCGGGCGAGCGGGTCGAACAGCGGGGCGCCGGCGGCGGCGACCCCGCCGCCGATCACCACCCGGTCGAGGTCGACCAGGGCGGCGGTGGCGGCGATTCCGGCGGCCAGGGCCTGGGCGGCCCGGTCGAAGGAGCTGAGGGCGACCGGGTCGCCGGCCAGCGCGGCGGCGGCGACGGCCCGCGCCGAGCGGTCCTCGTCCGGGCCCGTCGGCCGCCAGCCCAGGGCCAGGGCCCGCCGGGCGATCGCCGGGCCGGCGGCGATCCCCTCCAGGCAGCCGCGCGATCCGCACGGGCACGGATCGCCGTCCAGCTCGACGCTGATGTGGCCGAGGTGGCCGGCGTTGCCGCTGGGGCCGGGTCGCACGGCGCCGTCCAGGACCAGCCCGGCGCCGACACCGGTGGAGACCACCAGGCAGAGCGCGTTGGCGGCGTCGCGCGCCGCACCGCGCCAGTGTTCGGCGGCCGCCATCGCGACGCCGTCCCCGGCCAGCGCCACCGGGACGGCGAGCCCGGCCACGGCCGGGTGCGCGGCGACTTCGGCGACCAGCGGGAACGCCCGCCAGCCGGGGATGTTGACCGGGCTGACGGTGCCGTGCCGCAGATCCACCGGTCCGGCGCTGCCGATGCCGACGGCGGTCACCGCGCCCCAGCCGGGCGCGGCGGCGAGGTGGTCGAGCACCCGGTGCACCACCGCCAGTACGTCGGCGCCGGACTCCTTGGCCGGGGTGGGCAGCTGGATCCGGTGGGAGAGCCCACCGCGCTCGTCGACGAGCGCCCCGGCGATCTTCGTCCCGCCGATGTCGAGGGCGGCGACCAGTGGGCGGACGGACGGGGCGGGGGTCATCGCGACGGCTCCAGAACCAGGGGCGGGGCCCCCTCCCGGGCGGGAGGGGGCAACGGACAGGGTAGAGCGTCAGCCGGACGCGGCCGTCAGCCGCAGCGTGACCAGCTCGAACGGGCGCAGGGCCAGCTCGACCCCGTCACCGCTCACCACCACCGACCCGCGGGTGCCGTCCCACGGCCGCTCCAGCAGGTCACAGGGCACCGCCCCGGCCAGCGGGAACGAGGTGGCGAGCCGGCCCCGGGCCCGGCCGCCGTCGGCCTCGTAGACCCGGACGATCACGTCCCCGCTGCCGTCGTCGGCCAGCTTGACGGCGCTGACCACCAGGGCGTCCTGGTCCAGCTCCACCAGCGGCCGGACGGCCTCGGCGGACCCGGTCACCCGCCGCTCGGGCAGGCTGATCAGGTAGCCCTCGCGGACGGCGTCCGCGATCCCGGCGCCCGGCACCAGCGCGTGCCGGAACCGGTGCAGGCCCTGGTCGGTCAGCGGGTCGGGGAAGCGCGGCGCGCGCAGCAGCGAGAACCGCACCGTCGTGGTGGTGCCGCCGTCCGCCGCGCGCACCGTCCGGGTGACGTCGTGCCCGTAGGTGGAGGCGGTGACCAGCGCGACGCCCCAGCCCGGCTCCTCCAGGTGGACGAAGCGGTGGTTGCAGGCCTCGAACTTGGCCGCCTCCCAGCTGGTGTTGGTGTGGGTGGGCCGGTACAGGTGGCCGAACTGGGTCTCGGCGGCGTACCGCTCGGTGTGCACGTCCAGCGGGAAGGCCGCCTTGAGGAACTTCTCCGTCTCGTGCCAGTCCACCTCGGTGTCGATGTCCAGCCGCCCGGCGCCCGCGCGCAGGGTCAGCGTCTGGACGACCGTCGACGAGCCGAAGGAGCGCGCGACCCGGACGGCGACCGCCTCCGGCGCGTCCAGCGCCACCGTGAGCGCGTCCACCCCCGTCAGGTCGGTGACGGTGTTGCGGTAGAACTGGTCCACGTCCCAGGCGTCCCACATGTTCGGGAAGTCCGGGTGCAGCTGGAGCAGGTTGGCACGGGTGCCGGGGGCCACCGTCTCGCGCCCGGTCGCGAGGTCCACCACCGAGACCACCAGGCCGTCGCCGTCCACCGTGACGGACAGCAGGCCGTTGCCGAGGACGAACCCGCCCCCGTCGCGGGCGGTGATCGCGCAGCCGTCCGCCCGGGCCGCCGAGGCGAGCGCCGCCCCGCCGGCGGGCGCCGCCGAGCGGGTGTGCGGGGCGCCGTTGAACACCAGCTCGCGCCCGCCCGCCGCGTCCCCGGCCAGCGCCCGCTGCGCCCGGTCGATCAGCGTCTCCAGCTCCCCGGCGAGCGTCGCGTACGTCGCCTCGGCCTCGCGGTGGACCCAGGCGATCGAGGAGCCGGGCAGGATGTCGTGGAACTGGTGCAGCAGCACCGTCTTCCAGATCCGGTCCAACTCCTGGTACGGGTAGGCCAGGCCGGTGCGCAGCGCGGCGGTGGCGCACCACAGCTCGGCCTCGCGCAGCAGGTTCTCGCTGCGGCGGTTGCCCTGCTTGGTCCTGGCCTGGCTGGTCAGGGTGGCCCGGTGCAGCTCCAGGTACAGCTCCCCGACCCAGACCGGCGGGTTCGGGTACTCGGCCTGCGCCTGCTCGAAGAACTCGGCCGGCCGCTCCCAGCGGACCGTGGCGGACCCCTCCAGGTCCCGCAGCCGGGCGGCCTTGGCGATCATCTCGCGGGTGGTGCCGCCGCCGCCGTCGCCCCAGCCGGTCGGGGCGATCGAGTGCCGGGCCACGCCCTTGTCCTTGAAGTTCCGCGCGGCGTGCGCGATCTCCTTGCCCTTCATGGAGCAGTTGTAGGTGTCCACCGGCGGGAAGTGGGTGAAGATCCGCGTCCCGTCGATGCCCTCCCAGAGGAAGGTGTGGTGCGGGAAGGTGTTGACCTGGCTCCACGAGATCTTCTGGGTCAGCAGCCACTTGGAGCCCGCGTTGCGGATGATCTGCGGCAGCCCGCCGGTGAAGCCGAAGGTGTCCGGCAGCCACGCCTCCTGGTTCTCGACCCCGAACTCCTCCAGGAAGAACCGCTTGCCGTGCACGAACTGCCGGGCCATCGCCTCCGAGGCCGGCATGTTGGTGTCGGACTCCACCCACATCCCGCCGGCCGGCACGAACCGGCCCTCGGCGACGGCCTTCTTGACCCGCGCGTACACCTCCGGCCGGTGCTCCTTGATCCAGGCGTACTGCTGCGCCTGCGACATGGTGTAGACGAAGTCCGGCTCGTCCTCCAGCAGCGCCGTCATGTTGGCGGTGGTGCGGGCGACCTTGCGGACGGTCTCGCGCAGCGGCCAGAGCCAGGCCGAGTCGATGTGCGCGTGGCCGACCGCGCTGATCCGGTGCGCCGACGGCACGGCGGGCGCGGCCAGTACCGCGGCCAGTTGCTCCCGGGCCGCCGCGGCGGTGCCGTTGACGTCCTGGAGGTCGACCGCGTCCAGGGCCCGTTCGATCGCGCGCAGCACGTCCCAGCGGCGGGCGCCGTCGACCGGCAGCTCCGCCATCAGCTCGCCGAGCACCTCCAGGTCCATGACGAGCTGCCAGACCGTCTCGTCGAAGACCGCGAGGTCCATCCGGGTCAGCTTGTACTGCGGGCGGTCGCCGGCGGTGTCGCGGTCGCCCAGCTCGGTCGGCAGGAAGGGGTGGTAGTCGAGGATGACCGGGTTGGCGGCGGCCTCGACGTGCAGCACGACCTGCTCGCCGCCGGCCGCGGGGGTGGCGATCCGCACCCACTGGTTCTGCGGGTTGAGGCCCTTCACCGGGCTGCCGTCCGGGCGGTAGACCAGGCCCTCGCACTGGAAGCCGGGCATGTTGGCGTCGAAGCCGAGGTCGATCAGGGCCTCGACGGTCCGCCCGGCCCACGCCTCGGGCACCGTGCCGGTGACGGTGATCCAGCTGGTGCCCCACGGCGCGCCCCAGGCGTCGCCGACGGCGATCGGGGTGCGCGGCGCGGCCAGGCCCTCGGCGACCGGGACGGGCTCGCCGGGCGCCGTCCAGATCGACACCTCCAGCGGGACGGACTCCGGGTAGAGCGCCGGGCGGATGCGCTCCTCCAGGACGCGCTTGAGGCGGGACTCGACCAGGCTGCGGTCATCGTGCATGTCAGCGGGCTCCGTTGCGTGACTGAGGGGGTGACGGGACGGAAAGTCGGGCGGGACGGCGGGACGGCCGACCGGTCAGCGTACGTCGTCCGGGTGGACGACCTCGGTGATGCCCCGGGCGGCCAGGTGGGCCCGGTCCTCGGCGCGCTCGGCGAGCACCGCGGTCGGCCGGGCGCCGTCCTCGGCGAGCCGCATGAACGCCTCGAAGACGGCGCCGCCGGGCCCGCAGACCGAGCGCTTGGGCGAGGTGACGTCGTCGCCGGTGGCGACCACCACGGCGGTGGTGCGCGGCCGGGGCGGCTGCCGGCCGGTGCGCAGCTCGGCCACGGCGGCGGCGAGCCGGGCGCCGGCCGGCTTGACCCGGCGGTCGGTGGTGAGCAGACCGAGGCTGTACTCCAGCTCGGGGAAGTCGGCCAGCGAGCGGTCGACGTCGTGCGAGCACCACCAGGTGACGCCCCACAGGTCGGGGCAGTCCAGCACGGCCGCCACGGTGTCGCCGGTGAAGCGGGCGGCGTCCTCGGCGGTGATCAGCGGGGCCGGCGCGCCGACCTCCTGCAGCCAGACCGGGCGGTGCGGGTCGTCCGCCCAGGCCTTGGAGAGCTCGACCAGGTAGGCGGCGTGCTGCGCGGTGGCGGTGGAGTGCGCGCCGTAGCGCTGGGCGGTGCCGTTGAACACCCAGGAGTGCACGGCGGTCGCGGCGCCGAGCCGGGCCGAGTGCCAGGGGGTGAACGGGTGCTCGTCCAGGTACCAGGCGGCGTCGTAGGAGGCGTGCAGGTGGAGCCGGCCGGGCGCGCCCTCCTCGCAGGCGGCCAGCATCCGGCGCAGCCAGGCGTCGACCTGCTCGGGGCCGGCCCGGTCGGGGTCGGGGTGCGGGTCGCCGGAGAACTGGTTGACCTCGTTGCCGACCGTCATGCCGAGGAAGTTGGGCCGGGTGCGCAGGGCGGTGGCCAGGGTGCGCAGGTAGGCGGCCTGACCGTCGATCACGTCCGGGTCGGTGAAGAGGTTGCGGCGGTGCCAGGTCTGGGTCCACGACGGCTGGAAGTCGAAGCTGGACAGGTGGCCCTGGAGGCCGTCCACCGCGACGTCCAGTCCGCGTTCGCCGGCCGCGTCCACCAGCTCGGTCAGCTGCTCGACGGCGCGCGGGCGGATCAGCGTGCGGTTCGGCTGGAAGACGGGCCAGAGCGGGAAGACCCGGACGTGGTCCAGGCCGAGCGCGGCGATCGAGTCGAGGTCGGCGCGGACGGCGTCGAGGTCGAAGTCGAGCCAGTGGTGGAACCAGCCGGCGCTGGGCGTGTAGTTGACGCCGAAGCGCGGGGCGGCGGGGGCCCGCGGGCGGTCCCGGGCCGGGTCCCGCGTGCTGTCCTTCGTGCTGTCCTGGGTGCTTTCCTGCGTACGGTCCTGAGCGGCGGTCATGCGCGGTGGGCTTCCTCGGTGGGTGCGGCCGTCGCTGGTCCGGCGACGGGTCGGGCGGACGGTTCGGCTACCCCTTGACGGCTCCCTCCTCGACGCCCCGGAAGAAGAACCGCTGGCAGATCCCGAACACCACGACGATCGGCAGGAAGGCGATCATGGTGCCGGCCGCGATCAGCCGGGGGTTGGCGCTGAACGTGCCGTTGAGGTACTGGAGCCCGACGGTGAGGGTGTACTTCTGCGGGTCGTTGAGCACGATCAGCGGCCAGAGGAAGTCGTCCCAGGCGCCGATGAAGGTGAAGATGACGATCACGCTGAGCATGCCGCGGACGTTCGGCAGGCCGATGTGCCACAGCCGTTGCCAGACGGAGGCGCCGTCCACCAGGGCGGCCTGGTCGAGTTCGGGCGGGACGGCCGCGAACGCCGTCCGCATCAGCAGCACGTTGAGCATCGCGATCGCGCCGGGCAGGGCGACACCGGTCAGGGAGTCGGCCAGGCCGAGGCCGCGGACCGTCACGTACTGGGAGACGATGGTGACCTCGCCGGGCAGCACCAGCGTGGCCAGGAAGAGGCCGAAGACCAGCCGGGCGCCGCGGAAGCGCAGGTTGGCCAGCGCGTAGCCGGCCAGGGTGGTGCCGACCACGTTGCCGAAGATCGCGATCGCGGCGACGGTCAGCGAGTTGGCCGCGTACGTCCAGACCGGGATGGTGTCGGCGACCTTGGCGTAGTTGGCGAAGGTCAGGTCCTCGGGGACGAAGCTCGGGCTCCGGGTGTAGACGTCCTCACCCGGCCCCTTGAGCGAGGTGGAGAGCTGCCAGAGGAAGGGGCCGATCACCAGCAGCAGGACGACCAGCAGGAGCAGGTAGCGCAGCGCGTTCCGGGCGGGGGAGGGGGAGTTGAAGCTCCGGGCGCGGCGGGCCGGGGCCGGAGCCGGCGCGGTCGGCGCGGCGGGCCGGGCGGGGGCGGCGGTGTCGGTCACGGGGTCAGTCCGCCTTCCGGTTCAGGCGCGTCAGGAGCAGCATCGGGCCGAGGGTGATGACGAACAGCAGCAGGCTGAGGGCGGAGGCGTAGCCCAGGTGGCCGGTGAAGCCGCGGCTGTACATCTGGATCAGCATCACCACCGACATGTCCCGGCCGCCGGGGCCGCCGGTGCCGTGGGAGAGCACGTACAGCTCGGAGAAGACGCGCAGCGAGGAGACCGAGATCAGCACCGAGATCAGCATCATGGTGGGCCGCACCCCGGGCAGGGTGACGTGCCAGAACCGGCGGAGGGCGCTCGCGCCGTCGACGGCGGCGGCCTCGTGCAGTTCGCGGCCGACGTTGGCCAGCGCGGACAGGTAGATCACCATGTAGTAGCCGAGGCCCTTCCAGGTGGTCAGGGCGATCGCGCTGAGCAGCAGCAGCCAGCGGTCGGTCAGGAACGCGACCGGGGAGTCGGTCAGCCCGGTCTGTTGGAGCAGGCCGTTGACCAGCCCGCGGTCGTCCAGCACCCAGCCCCAGATCAGCGCCACCACGACGGCGGAGGCGATCACCGGGGTGTAGAAGGCGGTGCGGAAGAAGGTGATGCCGGGCAGTTTGTGCTGGACGAGCAGGGCGAGCAGCAGCGGCAGGAAGGTCAGCAGCGGGAGGCAGACCAGCAGGTAGACGATGCTGTTGAGCAGGGCGTCGGCCAGCTGCTCGTCGTCGAGGATACGTTCGTAGTTGGCCAGGCCGGTGAACCGGCCGCCGCCCAGGGGCTTGGCGTTGGTGAACGACAGGATCACCGTGTTGATCGTCGGCCAGAGGTTGAAGACGACCAGCCAGATGATCGCGGGCCCGGCGAGCAGCCAGGGGGTGAACCAACGCCGGTGGGTCATGCCGATGCCTTCCTGGGGCGGGGGCGCGCGGGGTGGGGCGGGTGGGGCGTAGCGGGCCCGGTGGGGCGGGCCCCGGCGGGCGGCGGGTCCTGGGGGAGGGCGCCGCCGCGCCGCCGGCACGGGGTACGTCGGGTCCTGGGGGAGGGCGCCCCGCCGGCACGGGGTACGTCGGGGGCCGGGCCACCGAGTGGCGGCCGGGGTCAGCCCTTGAGCAGTTGGTTGCAGCGCTCGACGGCGGTGTCCAGGGCTTGCCGGGAGGTGGCGTCGCCGCTGATCGCCAGGGCGATCTGCTGCTTGACGACGGTGCTCATCGCGTCGTCGACCTGGACCGGCTGGATGATCTTCGCCTTGGCCAGCGAGGTGAACGCGATCACCTTGGCGTCACCGGCGTTGGTGCCGTCGCTCCTGCTGAAGAACGGGTCGCCGGCGGACGCCTTGGTGGACGGGAAGATGCTGGTCAGCTGCGCGAACCGGGCCTGGTTCTCCGGGCTGGTGACCCAGCGGGCCAGGGCCACCGCGGCGGCCGGGTTCTTGCTGTTCTTCGGGACCGACAGCCCCTGCACGTAGAGCGGCGGGATGCCCATCGCGGGGGAGGGGACGATCTTCGGGGCGAGGGTCGGATTGTCGGTGGCGAGACTGGTGATGAAGTTGGCGCCGCCGGTGGTCCAGGCCGCCGTACCGGAGTTGAGGAGTTTGGAGTTGCCGGCGTAGGCGTCGGTCAGGATGTCCTTCGGCAGCAGGCCCTCCTTGAACGCGGCGCGGTACTTGTCGAGCAGCGCGGCGGCCTCGGGGGTGTTGAAGGTGAAGGACTTGCCGTCGTCGGACATCACCTTCACACCGGCGCTGGTCAGGTCGCCGAGACCGGGCTTGCGGCTCATCAGGTAGGTCGAGCCGCCGGACTTCTCCTTGACCACCCTGGCCTGGGCGATGAGCTCGTCCAGGGTGGTGGGGAGCTTCGCCGGGTCGAGGCCGTTCTTGGTCAGCAGCTCGGCGTTCCAGTAGTTCACATCGGTGTTGAGGTACCACGGGTAGCCGAAGGTGCCGTCCTGGCCGGTGAAGCGGTAGGCGTCGATGCCGCCGGCGACGTACTCGTCGGCGAGCTTCGGGTCGGCCTTGGCGATGTCCAGCAGCTGGTTCTGCTTGGCCAGCGGCAGCGCGAAGTCCGGGGGGAGGTTGACCACGTCGGGGAGGGAGCCGGCGGCGGCCTGGCTGAGCACCTTGTCCGGGTAGCCGTCGCCGGGCTGGTCGATCCAGTCGACCTGGACACCCGGGTACTTCTTCTGGAAGCCGTCGATCACGCTCTGCATGTAGTCGGTGAACTTCGGCTTGAGCGCCCAGGTCTGGAGCGAGACCTTGCCCTTGACGTCACCGGTGGCGGCCGCACTCGCCAGGGTGTCGTCGCTCTTGGTGTCGGAGCCGAGTCCGCAACCGGTGAGCGCGGCGGTGGAGACCGCCGCCATCGTCAGTGCCGCCCAGATTCTTCGCATGAGGGTCTCCCGGTCCAGGGGTGGGTGGGGGATTGTGCTGACGTACAGAACCTGACTTACTAAACCGGTCTAGCTGTTGCAGGGACTATGCTCCCGCCTAAACTTGGATGTCAAGAGAGGAGTCGGATTCTGTGGGCAGACCGACCATCGCCGACATCGCGCGCCAGGCCGGGGTCTCGAAGGGCGCGGTGTCCTTCGCGCTCAACGGGCGCCCCGGGGTGAGCGAGGCGACCAGGGCCCGGATCCTCCGGGTCGCCGAGGAGATGAACTGGCGGCCGCACAGCGCCGCCCGCGCCCTGGGCGGCGCCCGGGCCGACGCGGTCGGGCTGGTGATCGCCCGCCCCGCCCGCACCATCGGTGTCGAGCCGTTCTTCAGCCAGCTGCTCTCCGGCCTCCAGGCGGTGCTCTCCGCCCACGCGGTCGCGCTGCACCTGATGGTGGTCGAGGACACCGCCGCCGAGATCGAGGTCTACCGGCGCTGGGCCTCCGAGCACCGGGTCGACGGCTTCATCGTGGTCGACCTCCAGGTCCGCGACCCGCGCCTGGAGACGCTGGAGGACCTCGCGCTGCCCGCCGTCGTGCTGGGCGGCCCGGGCAAGGGCGGCGGTCCGCTGAGGATCTGGGCCGACGACCGGGAGGCGATGCTCTCGATCGTCGACTACCTGGCCGCGATCGGGCACCGCCGGATCGCCCACCTGGCCGGCCTGCCGCACTTCCAGCACACCCAGCGCCGGATCCGCGCGCTGCGCGACGCCTCGCGGCGGCTCGGTCTGGAGGAGGCGGTCTCGGTGCCGACCGACTTCAGCGACGCGGAGGGCGCGGCCGCCACCCGGACGCTGCTCTCCCGCCCCCGGCGGCCCACCGCGATCGTCTACGACAGCGACGTCATGGCGGTGGCCGGGCTGGGGGTGGCCGGTGAGATGGGCGTCGCGGTGCCCGGGGAACTGTCGATCGTCTCCTTCGACGACTCGGTGCTCGCCCGGATCGTCCATCCGCCGCTGACCGCGCTCAGCCGGGACACCTTCGCCTTGGGCGAGCAGGTCGCCCGCAGCCTGCTCGCGGTGATCGACGGGACCGGTCCCGGTCGGGACCTGCAGATGCCCACGCCGCGGTTGACGGTGCGCGAGTCCACCTCCCCGCCGGCCCCCGGATCACTCGCCGGAGCGGCGGTTGCGGGCACCGTTGACAGGCGGTCTGAACCGGTTTAGGTTCGCAGCGCCGAGCCGGTCCCGCTCGGCGGGCCGGCACGGGCGGGCCGTCGGCACGGGCGGGGATTCGGGCGGCTCCCGGCCGCGCGCGCCGTGGGCCCGGGGGCATCCGCTGCCCCCGGGGGCGTCCGGTCGGTGCCCGGGGTGTCATGGGCCCCGGGGCTCGTCCTGCGCGGGGCCGGGCCCGCCCCCGCGTTCCGGCCGGTACCGCTTTCGCGTTCCGGTCGGGCCGCGCGGCGGGGCGGCCCGCACCACCCGTCGTAGCCCGCCCACCGGTGACGTCCTCGGCCGGCACCCCGCCGGCCGAGCGGCGAACCACCCCGTTGATCAGCGCCGAGCGCGACCGCCCGTAGCCGTCCGCGCCTGCTCGACCGTACGCACCTGCTCAGCCGCCCGGCCCCATGACCGCCCAGCCGCACGACCGCCCGCACATGCACCCGGACCGCCCTTCCCCGGCGGACCACCCCACCATCCTCCGCTCGATCGGAGCCACCGCATGTCACGACGTCTCCCCCTCCTGCTGAGCGCCGCCCTCGGGGCCGCCGTCCTCGGCGCCGCCCCCACCGCGCAAGCGGAACCCACCCCCGCGCCCCCGGCCGCCGCCGCGGCCGCGGGGAACCAGCCCTACGCCTCCTACTGGTACCCGAACACCATCCTGGACTGGGACCCGGCCACCGACCCGGACGCCCGTTTCAACCGCTCCCGCGTCCCGCTCCAGCCGCGCACCAGCGACCCGGCGCTCAAGGCCAACCCCAACGCCCGCGCCGGCGAGGGCAGGGTCGCCTCGCTGGCCGCCTTCGGGCCGACCTCCAACAACCCCTCGCAGGGCTCGGCCGACCCGAACTACTACGCCTTCGGCTACTGGCAGTACCTGGACAAGCTGGTCTTCTGGGGCGGTTCGGCCGCTGAGGGTCTGATCCTGGCCCCCAACCCGACCGTCATCGACGCCGCGCACCGCAACGGCGTCAAGGTCTACGGCACCGTCTTCTTCCCGCCGGCGGTCTACGGTGGCCAGCTCCAGTGGGTCCGCGACTTCGTCCAGAAGTCCGGCACCCGCTACCCCGTCGCCGACAAGCTCACCCAGGCCGCCCAGTACTACGGCTTCGACGGCTGGTTCATCAACCAGGAGACCGGGGGCGGGGACGCGGCCCTGGCCGGCGAGGTCCGCAACCTGATGCAGTACACCAAGGCGCAGAGCGGCACCGAGTACATGTGGTACGACGCGATGACCGAGTCCGGCTCGGTCTCCTGGCAGAACGCGCTGACCTCCGCCAACGACGCCTTCCTCCAGGACGGCGCCAAGCGGACCTCCGACTCGATGTTCCTCAACTTCAACTGGAGCGCCGGCGGCCTGGACTCCTCCCGGACCCTGGCCCGGGGCCTGGGCCGGGGCGAGTACGACCTCTACTCCGGCATCGACACCGAGTCCAACGGCTACAACACCTCCGTCGACTGGAACACGCTCTTCCCGGCGGGCAAGCCGCACACCACCTCGCTCGGCATCTACCGCCCCGAGTGGACCTGGAAGTCCGCGACCGACCGCGCCGACTTCTACGCCAAGGACTCCCGCTACTGGGTCGGCGCCAACGGCGACCCGTCGAACACCACGACCTCGTCGAGCTGGAAGGGCCTGTCGACCTACGTCGCCGAGTCCTCGCCGATCACCGCGAAGCCCTTCGTCACCAACTTCTCCACCGGCCAGGGCGACTTCTACAACGCCGCCGGCGGCCGGGTCGCGACCGGCGGCTGGAACAACCTCTCGCTCCAGGACGTCCCGCCCACCTACCGCTGGCTGGTCTCCTCCGGCGGCTCGAAGCTGACCCCGTCCATCGACTTCACCGACGCCTACGAGGGCGGCTCCTCGCTGCGCCTCAGCGGCAGGCTGGACGCCGTCAACACCGTGCGCCTGTACCAGACGAAGTTGCCGGTGGCGGCGGACAGCAAGCTCTCGCTGGTGCTGAAGACGCCGGCGGCCGGGGCGACGGGGCTCAAGGCCGCGATCTCCTTCACCGACGCGCCGGGCACCTTCACCACTCTCGACCTCGGCGCCAACGCCGGTACCGGGTGGGAGCGCCACACCCTGGACCTCTCCGGCTACGCCGGCCGGACCATCGCCCAGATCGGCCTCCAGGCCGACGGGTCCAACCCGTCCTACGAGGTGAGGATCGGTCAGCTCGCCGTCCAGGACGGCCCGGTGGACGCGCCCGCCGCACCGAGCGGCCTCACCGTGCTCGGTGCCAGTGACGTGGTGGCCGGCTCCAGCCAGTCGCTGCGGCTCTCCTGGACGCCCTCGGCCGCCGGCTCGGTGCACCACTACGAGCTGTACCGGCGCAACGCCGACGGCACCCGCGGCTACCTCGGCGCGACCCCGTCCGACGCCTACTTCGTCTCCAGGCTGGAGCGGTCGGGCACGGAGAGCGGCACCACCGTCGAGGTGGAGGCGGTCTCCACCGAGTACGGCCGCTCCGCCGCCGCCACCACCACGGTCTCCTGGACCGGCACCCCGCCCGTCGGCGGCAATCTGGCGCTGAACCGTCCGGCCACCGCCTCCGGCCAGTGCAACGGCAACGAGACCCCGGCCAAGGCCGTCAACGGCACCGTGAACGGTGGCAACGGCGACAAGTGGTGCACCACCACCTCGGCCAAGTGGCTGGAGGTGGACCTCGGTTCGGCGCAGCCGCTCAGCAGGTTCGTGGTGAAGCACGCCTCGGCGGGCGGCGAGAGCGCGGCGTACAACACCCGGGACTTCACCATCCAGGTGCGCAACTCCACGTCCGACGCGTGGACCACCGTGGCCACCGTCACCGGCAACACCGCGGGGACCACCACCCACCCGGTGAGCACCACGGCCCGCTACGTCCGCCTGTCGGTGACCAAGCCGACCCAGGGCGCCGATCCCGCCGCCCGCGTCTACGAGTTCGAGGCCTGGGGCGCGTAACCCCGCCGTCCCTTCGCGCGAGGAACCACCCCCTCCGCGCGAGGAACCCCCCCTTTCGTGGAAGGAACCACCCCCGTGCCGGTCACCATCACCGCCGTCGAGAGCACGGACCTCTTCACCGGGTCCGAGGACGCGCCGCGCCAGCTGCTGCGCGTGGCCCTCGACGGCCCGTCCGCCCGGATCACCGTCACCGGCCCGGGCGTGCGCGGCGAGGCGGCCGGCACGGGGCTGGTCGAAGTCCCCCTGGAGATCACCGGAGCGGCGCCCGGCGCCCGGCTGCCGGTCCTCGTGGCAGCGGCGTCCGCCGAGCCGGTGGCGGCGGTCGTCGAGGTCGCCGAGCCCGGTTGGACGATGTACCTGGTCTCGCACTTCCACTACGACCCGGTCTGGTGGAACACCCAGGCCGCCTACACCTCGCCGTGGGAGCTGCTCGCCGCCGACGCGACGACCCGACCGCTCTGGGAGCGCAACGGCTTCGCGCTCGTCGACGCGCACCTGGACCTCGCGCTGCGCGACCCGGTCTACCGCTTCGTGCTCGCCGAAGTCGACTACCTGAAGCCCTACTTCGACCAGCACCCGGAGCGCCGCGAGACGCTGCGGCTGCTGCTGGAGCGCGGCCAGGTCGAACTGGTCGGCGGTACCTACAACGAGCCCAACACCAACCTCACCGGCGCCGAGACCACCATCCGCAACATCGTGCACGGCATCGGCTACCAGCGCGACATCCTCGGCGGCGACCCGCGGACCGCCTGGCAGCTGGACGTGTTCGGGCACGACCCGCAGTTCCCCGGCCACCTCGCCGCCGCCGGCCTCACCGGCAGCGCGTGGGCGCGCGGCCCGTTCCACCAGTGGGGCCCGATCCAGAAGAACTTCGGTGCGGCCAAGGACGACGCCCGGGTGATGCAGTTCCCGAGCGAGTTCGAGTGGATCGCGCCCTCCGGCGACGGCGTGCTCACCCACTACATGCCGCACCACTACTCGGCAGGCTGGTGGATGGACTCCTCGGCCGACCTCGCCACCGCCGAGCAGGCCGTCTACGCGCTGTACCGCAAGCTCAAGCCGGTCGGCGCGACGAAGAACCTGCTGCTGCCCGTCGGCACCGACTACACGCCGCCGAACAAGTGGGTCACCGAGATCCACCGCTCCTGGGCGAAGAAGTACCTGTGGCCGCGGTTCGTCTGCGGCACCCCGCGCGACTTCCTGGACGCCGTCCGTGCCGAGCAGGCCGCCACCGGCCGCCGGCCCAGCCCGCAGAGCCGGGACATGAACCCGGTCTACACCGGCAAGGACGTCTCCTACATCGACACCAAGCAGGCCCAGCGCGCCGCCGAGGTCGCCGCCGTGGACGCCGAGAAACTCGCCGCCCTCGCCGCCGTCCAGGGACTCGGCCGCTACCCCGGGGCGGCGCTGGACAAGGTCTGGCGCCACCTCGCCTACGGCGCCCACCACGACGCGATCACCGGTTCGGAGTCCGACCAGGTCTACCTCGACCTGCTCGGCGGCTGGCGCGAGGCGTACGACCTGGCCGCCGACGTCCGGGACCGGGCGCTGGACGCGCTCACCGCCCGGATCGACACCGCCGGCATCGGCTCGGCCGTGGTGGTGACCAACACGCTCTCCTTCGACCGCACCGACCTGGTCGCCGTCCGGCTCCCGCGCGAGCGGTCGCGGGCCGTCCTGGTGCTGGACGACACCGGCGCCGTGGTGCCCAGCGCCGTCGACCGGGGCACCCTGCGGTTCCTGGCCGCCGACGTGCCCGCACTGGGCTGGCGCACCTGGCGGCTGGTCCCCTCGGCCGACGGGATCGAGGACACCGCCTGGTCGCTCGCCGACGGTCACACCGCCGCCAACGCCCGCTACCGCGTCACCGCCGACCCGGCCCGGGGCGGCGGCCTGTCGTCCGTCCGGGATCTGCTGCACGAGCGTGAGGTGATCCAGGACGGCCGGGTCGGCAACGAGCTGCGGGTCTACGAGGAGTACCCGCAGCACCCCGACTTCGGCGAGGGGCCCTGGCACCTCGTCCCCAAGGGGCCCGTCCTCGGCTCCGGCGGGCAGCTGGCCAGCGTGCGCCGCGAGACCGGGCCGCTCGGCGAGCGGCTGGTGATCGCCGGCACCGTCGACGGCCTCCGCTACGAGCAGACCGTGACGCTCTGGCAGGGCGTCGACCGGGTCGACTGCCGGACCAGGGTGATCGACTACTCCGGCGCCGACCGCCTGCTGCGGCTCTGCTTCCCGGTCGACCTGCCCGGTGCGCTGCCGGTCAGCGAAGTCGCCGACGCCGTGGTCGGCCGCGGCTTCGCCCTGCCCGAGGTGGACTCCGCCGAGGCGCCCTGGACCCTGGACAACCCGGCCAACACCTGGTTCGGCCTGGGCTCGACCGCCCGGATCACGCTCACCGACCCGGCCGGCGCGCCGCTCGGCGAACGCGCCCTCGGTGTCGCCGAGGTGGTCGCCGCCGACCTCGACGCCGCCGCCGACGCCCGCGACCTGGTGGTGGCGCTCGCCCGGGTCGGCGTCACCGCCACCACCTCCGGGGCCGACTGGGCCCGCTACGGCTGGCTGGACGTCGACTCCAACCTGCCGGACTTCCGGATCGTCCTCGGCGGCCCCGAAGCGAACACGGCCGCAAGGGAGTTGATCGACCGGGCGGGGGAGGAGTACGCCACGGTGCTCAAGGCGCGCGGCGCCGTCTGGGTGCCAGCGCTCATCCCGCTCACCGAGGTCTGGCAGCCCGGTGCCGATCTGCGCGACCTGCGGGCGCTGCCCGCCCTGGTGGTCACCGACCCCGCCGCGTTGGTGGCCGATCTCGCCGACGCCCGGATCGCCGCCGTCTGCCCCGGCCCGCTCCACGACTCGGAGCAACTCACGGACCACACCGTGGGGTTGCTCAGCTTCGGCCTGCCCGGCTTCGCGGTCGACGCCACCGGCGCACTGCACCTCTCGCTGATGCGCTCCTGCACCGGCTGGCCCTCCGGCGTCTGGATCGACCCGCCCCGGCGCACCCTGCCCGACGGTGCTTCCTTCCAACTCCAGCACTGGACACACGAGTTCACCTACGCGCTGACCGGCGGCGCGGGGGACTGGCGGGCCCAGGCGCTGCCCGCGCAGGGCCAGGAGTTCAACCACCCGCTGTACGCCCGGATCACACCGGCCCGGAAGGGGCCGCTGCCCCCGACCCTCTCCTGGCTGCGGGTCGAACCGGCCCGGGAGGTCCTGGTGGGGGCGGTGAAGCAGACCGGCAACCCGATCGCCCACGGCTCCGCCGCCCCGGCGGACGGGCGACTCACCGTCCGGCTGGTCGAGTCCACCGGCCTCGGCCGCACCGTCACCCTCGGCGGCGCCCTCGGACTCACCGACCTGCACCGCGCCGACCTGCTGGAGCGTCCGCTGGAGGCGGCCGGGCCGGTGCTCGACCTCGCCGGCTCGCAGATCGCCACCGTACTGGCCCGGCCGGCCGTGACCGTCGCCGCGGACCCGGCCGCCCCGGTGCTCGGCGCGGTCGCCGAGCCGGCCCAGCCCGTCCACGCCCGCTACTGGCTGCACAACCGGGGCCCGGCGCCGCTCGGCTACCTCCCGGTGTCGGTCGGCGTCTCGCCGGGCCTGCTGCGGACGGCCGGGGAGCCGGTCCCGCTCTCCGTCGCCCTCTCCTCCCAGCTGCGGGACGCCGCCGTGGAGGGGACGGCGCTGGTCCTGCCCCCCGAGGGCTGGACGGCGAGCCCGGCCGCCCGCCCCTACCGGCTGGAGGCGGGCGGACACCTGCGCTTCCCGGTCACCCTGACCCCGCCGGCCGGGGTCGAACCCGGCCTGTACTTCGCCGCCGTCCGGATCACCCACGAGGGCCAGCAGATCGAGGACGTCGCCACCCTCGCGGTCGGTGACCTCCCCGCCCTGCTGCCGGTGCCCGGTGAGACCCCCGAGGACTGGACGGCCGCCCAGGGCACCAAGGCGGAGCAGGGCCGCGACACCGGGCTGACCGTGACGGTGGACGCCGAGTCCCTGCACCTCGCCCCCGGCGGCCGGGCCACCCTCGCCGTCCGTCTCGCCAACCGCACCCGCGGCGAGATCCGCGGCGAACTGCAACTGGTCTCGCCCTGGGGGACGTGGGAGGCGGTCGCCACCCCGGTCCGCGGCTTCGCCCTGCCCGCCGGTGCCACCCGGACCGCCGCCTTCGAACTCACCGCCCCCGAGGACGCCGACCCGGGCGCGGCCTGGGCGCTGGCCAAGGTGATGTGGTTCGGCCGCTGCCAGTACTCGCCGACCGTCGCCGTGGTGGTGGAACCGTGACCGCCGCCGCCCTCGGCCTGCTCGACGGCCGCCCGCTGCCGCGCACCGGACTCGACCGCCGCCTCGCCGCCCTGCGCTCCGGCCCTCGCTCCGCCGCCCTGCCGCGGCCCGGTAGCTCCGAGGACCGCCAACTCACCCGCTGGGTCGCCCAGGTGGTGCTCACGGAGGAGCTGTGCGCGGCCGTCTGCGCCGAGCGCGGCCTGCCCGTCGAGGCCACCGCTCCCGCCGACACCCCGGCGCGGCTCGACCAGCGGGCCGCCGTCGAACTCGGCTCCATCACCGCCGCCGCCTACGAGGGCAGCGCGGCCGTCCGGGCGGTCTACGAAGCCGTCACGGCGGACGTCCGCCCCCGGCCGGACGAGGTGGCCCACTACCGCACGATGACCGCCGGCCGCCCCGCCCCCGCCGTCTGGCACCTCACCTTCCCCGACGGCGGCGGCTGCGAGGCCGACCCGGCCACCCTCCCGCACGCCCTCGCCACCGCCCTGCGCGCCGCCGCCCCGGGCACCCGGGTCACGGCCGGCGGCTGGACGGCGGCCCGGCGCGCCACCCACCCACCGGCGGCGGAATCGGCCGACCCTACCCCCACCGTGCACGCAGCCGCCCGCCGCGCCGCCTTCGTCCGCTGGCTCGACCACGCCCGCGCCACCCGCCTCACCCTCCTCCCCGGCCTCGAACACCCCGGCGACCCGGCCCAACCCGACAACCGCCACCGGCACTGACGGGGGCGACCTTCTGGCAACTCTCCAGCCGGCCCGGTCCGTCTGTTCTTCTGGTCTTGGCTGATATCACCAGTGAAGCTCTTGATGCCTGGGTAGCCGACACAGCTACTGGCCGGGCTTCGATGGACTGCGTTGACGCTTGGCTGTCAAGGTCCTGTGCCGATGTGTATTTGTCGAACGAGCAGGATGTTTTGTGTTTCCCTAGAGCGGGATGCCCGCCGCTCTGCCTGACCGATCGAACGCTAAAGTTCCGGATGCTGAGCGGGAAGGCCGGTGTTCAGGCTGTTGGTGTTGCTCTCTCGCTATTTTCCAACGGCTGTTGGCGGACTGCGCGATTGATTTGTGTGGTTTGTTGTGGCGGCCTGCACTGGTGCTGGCCGCCACTGTGAGGTGAAACCGAACTTAACTGGGCGGAGGATCGGCTCAAGACGACCCCGAGGGGGTCAGATGAGGGGTTCGAGAGTTGGGAATAAGACACCTCCCGGCCGCGCCCTTTCCGATGTTGAGGGAACTGACTGTCAAGTTCGGATGGAATGTGTTCGGCAGTGCGCATCCCATTCAGAGAAGCCTGAGGGCCGCTGCGAGTATCGAGCGCAATGGCGGAGAGTAGGTCGTTGTCGACGCCGCCCGCACCCAGCCCCGCTGCTGCGCGACCGGCATGTGCTGCGGCAAGCGGTGCTCCCCGCTGACCCTCGCCTGCATCCACTCCGTGCTCAAGTCCGCCCTGGAGCACGCCGTCCCGGGAGGAAGAGATCCCACGCAACGTCGCCTGCAACGTCGGCAGCGGCAGACCCCGCCCCCGCCGCTTCGAACCCCTCACCGCCGACGAAGCCCGCACTCTCCTCACCGCCGCCCAGGGCCACCGCCTCCACGCGCTGCTCGAACTCGCCCTCCGCACCGGACTCCGCAAGGGCGAACTCCTTGGCCTGCGCGGGCGAAGACCTCGACCACGGCAGCGGCACCGCCAGCATCCGCCGTACCCTCCAGCCCACGCGCACCGGCGGCCTGATCACCGTCCCCACCAAGACAGTCAGCTCCGAACGCCGCATCGCCCTTTCGGCCCCCTGTCTCTTCTCGCTCCGGGTCCACCGCAATCAGCAGGCCCAGGAGAAGAAGCAGGCCGGCGCGGGCTGGGTGGACAGCGGTCACGTCTTCACCCGGCCTGGCGGCCACCCCATCGAACCGGCCACCCTCACACGGCACTTCAGCGCACTCCTCCGCCAAGCAGGACTTCGCCAGGTCCGCTTCCACGACCTGAGGCACTCGACCGCGACACTCCTCCTGGAACAAGGCGTCGAACTCGTCGTCATCAAGGAACTCCTCGGCCATGCCCTCATCGGCGTCACCGTCGCCGTCTACGCCCACGTCCGACTCCGCCTCCAGCGCGACGCCATCGACCTCCTCGGCCGCACCCTCGGCAAGCCCTCCGAGGCCACCACCGACCCCGACAACGGCGACGATCCGCCGCTTTGTGCAGCCCCCGTGCGCTGACGTTGCCGTCAACTACTGCCGTCAAAACGCCCAGAAGCCCTCCCCGGGACCTACCACGGGGAGGGCTTCTATCATTAGCACTTATTCACAGGGCGCTAATAAAGTCCACTGTAAAGAATTACCTCTTCTCGCGCCGGTCCGGTCACCGGGATCCGCTTCCACCACCATTCACGTTCACTCCCGGAGCGAGCGTCCACCTTTTCAACACGAAGCTGATCATCCGGCTCCGTGAAGGAGATAAAGCGATTGTCGATTTCAGAGATCAGGCTTTCGAAGCGAGATCTCAGTGCGACATCAAGAGCACCCATTCCATCCTGGATGAAATCCCGGAGGACCAAAGCGGCGATCAAGTCATGCGCCCCCCATACGGACCTGTCCGAGCTGGGCAAGGAGAGGTCTGCCTCAAGCTTCTCTACGTGAGTCTTCCAGGAAGCCAGAAGATGGGGAAGAGTGGTACTCCGCTGGCCAGAGAGGTGGACGGTCACCCCCTCCAATGTGCGAAGGTCATCCGGGGAAAGGCGTCCATAAATCCAAGACGGGTCAGAATTTGTCACGATAGTCACGGCTTTCCAAGCGAACCGGGATAGTACGACGTACTCTTCCATGGCATATCGTAGTTAACGATCACCCTCACGCCCCTGTAGTCAAATTGTGCGGCGTTCTGGTCGCCGATGCGAACCGGGCCAGCCTGGCGCAAAGTCGTCTCAACCTCTGCTACTGTCGGCCGCCCCATGGCTGGGTTTCCGCCTCCCGTATGCCCATTCACGAACTCCACGATCTCGTCAAGCGAGTATTCGCTACCATGGAAGTCCTCTCCGCCAAGATGGTCGCCGATCTTTCCACCAATCGGCTTGCCGCAGAATGGGCCGCTATTGTGCACGAGAATCGGCGTGCTGCCAGCGAGTACATAGTACGTGTGGAAGTCTGCGACGGTCAGATTGTCTGCTCGCAGGGGCGGGGTGGTGTAGCTCCGGGCGCCAAGGACGACAAGCGTGCTGCCGTCCGAGGTGCGGAGACGGTGGCCCGCCTCGACCGAATCGGCCTTGGTCCAGCGCTGGGTGGTCTCATTCCAATAGGGGTGGTGGGAGGTGGATGCCAGGATCTGGACGTCGGATGATTCGTATTCACTTCCGAATGGGCCGAGAGTGAGCTCAGTGAACTTGGAGTCATCGGGAGTGACAATCTTCGCGGTGACAGTCTTGCCCGCAGTTTGGCCGGTTTGTGGGTCGGTTGCGGTGACGGTGTCGCCTTCGCGAAGATCGCCGATTCGCTTGGTGGTGCCATCGGCCATCAAGACCAATGTTTCGGGTAGGAAGCTATCGCACGACTTAACCAATCTCTTCAGGAGGGATGCCGCCTCCACTGCTCCGCGGGCTGCTGAGACCGCAGAAACGACATCGGCAAAGAGTTCGCCGCCCCGATAGGAGTCCGAGGATGTGTCGACTCCAAGCTTCTTCATCACATGGTCGTACTTACCCGCGAGATCCGGACTGCAGTTCTCAATCCAACATGCTGGACTCAGGTTTGGCGCAGAGTCTATGGTCGATGGTGCCGAGCGAATCATTCCAGCGATGTAGTCTTTAATGCCTCCAGTCTTCTTCTTCGTGGGCTGCTTCGGACCATAGGTCCGACCGCTGTTGTCGGTATTCCATCTTCCCGCAACGAACGCAGCCACCTCCATCTCGGCTGCGCGCTCCCTGCAGTAGTCGAATACGCAGTTGTTGGAATAGTCGCCGACGACGCCATCGGTATCACCTGGTACTCCGGCACAGCGACCATCGGCGCCGCCACCCGGTGCGCCATGGAGGCATTGCAATCCGTCGGCATCGGTGTTGTCTACGGGATTGTTGTCCGCGTAGGCGTAGCCGTTCCATTGCTGAGGATCACTGGGAGTGAGGATCGGGTCAGGGCTGATGAATCGGCCGGTAGTCGGGTCGTACTGGCGTGCGCCGAGGTTGGTGAGGCCGGTGGTGTCGTCCTTGCTGCCGCCGACGAATCCCTTGGTTCCGGCCCAGGCGGTGGCGGCCGGCTGGGTGCCGCGCGGGTTGCCGAAGGGGTCGACGGGGCGGCGGGTGACGGGTTGCCCGGCCGTGGTGTTGATCTGGACGTTGTTGGTGCCGTGGGGGTCGGACGCCTGGATGAGGACCTTACCGCCCCCGATGGCGGCGGTGACCCGGGTGTAGCTGAGGCCGCCGAAGGCTCCGAGGGAGCGGACATTGCTCATCGAGCCGCTCGCCGTGTCGAGGGTGAGCTCGTCGGTGGGCAGGTTGAGCGTGATCCTGCCGGGGTTGCGGCGGATGAGCTGGTTGCCGTCGGCGTCGTACAGGTACGTGGTGGCGCCGGCCTGGCCGGTCTTGGCGAGGGAGTCGAGCTTGTCCTCGCCGTTCCAGGTCAGGGTGGTGGTGCCGCCGGTGTCGGTGATGGCGGTGGTGTTGCCCTTGGCGTCGTACTGGTACGAGACCGCCGTGGTGCCGCCGGGGCTGGTGGTCCTGGAGGTGAGGAGGGCATGGGGCCCGCCGGTTCCGCCGCCGGTGTTGGGCGCGCTGGTGGGAGTGTTGGGGCTCTTGGCGGCTCCGAAGGTCTGGGTGGTGGTGGTGTCGTTGAGGCTGTTGCCGGTGATGTCGTGTTGGACGAGGCCGGTGCGGTTGCCGGTGGCGTCGTAGGTGTAGGTGTTCCAGTAGGGGGCGGGACCACCGACCGTGCGACCGCCGGGGCCGGTGATGGCGGGGCCGCTCGCGTTGTTGCAGCCTCCGATCCCGGGCACCGTGGTGGAGCTTCCGGTGCCGTGGACCGTGCCGGAGGAGTCGGTCCAGTCCGCCGTGGTGGAGGCGCCTCCGGTGTCGGTCCAGGCATCGGACAGCCGGCCGAGATGGTCATAGGTGAAGCACTGGGTGTCTGTGCCGGCGGCGTCCTGAACGTCGGTGACCGAGGTGATCCGTCCGGAGGCGGTGTAGGTGTAGGTGGTCTGATCGACGGAGGCGGTGCCCAGTTGCTTGTCGAGGAACGAGTTGATGACCCGCCCGGTGGCCCAGTCGTACTGCTGGGTGGAGATGACCTGTTTGCCGTATTCGCCGGCTGTCGTACGGACCGGTCGGGCGAGTGCGTCGTACTCGACCTTGGCGACGACGGCCTTGCTGAGACTGGCTGACGCGGTCATCAGGCCCGTGATGGTGCGACCGTAGCTGATGGTCTCGGCGGGGAGACCGCCGGCGGCGGGGACGCTCACCTTCTTCAGGGATCCGAGGACCGGACTGTAGGTGCTCGTCGTGGTGTAGGTCCCGGCGAGCGCCCCTTCGGCAGTCGGGACGGTGATGGTGGCGCCGAGTGCCCGGTAAGCGGTGTCGTAGCCGGTCACGGCCTTGACGTAGGCCGCCCCCGACGTACCGCCGACGTACCGGGTCGACGAGGTCGGCATCCCCTTCAGCAGCGTGTCGTAGGTCCACGATGCGAGCTGGTTCGCTGGGGCGACACTGCCGCTGAACACACCGGTCTTGCGTCCGAGGAGGTCATAGCTGTAGGTGAGCGAGCTGCCCTTCGCATCGGTCGTGTGGTCGATGCGGGAATTGACGTCGTAGACCGTCTGGGTCACGCCCGTGTCAGGATCGGACGCGGAGGTCTGCCGCCCGCGAAGGTCGTAGCCGTAGCTCCAGCGGTTGCCGCTGCTGTCGGTCCGTTGGGACGTCAGGCCCGCAGCCGTGTAGGCGTAGGTGGTGACGTCCGCGTCAGCGGGGTTGCCCGTCGCGGTGGGCGTACGGTACTGCCAGCCGGCGGTGGTACGCCCGCGGGCGTCTCTCACGACCGAGGACGGTGCCGCGCCGGCGGGCGGGGTGACGTCGGTCCGGTCCGCGCCGGGGTAGGCCGTGGTGGTGGCCCACTGGAGGTTGCCGTAGGAGCGGAACTCCGACCGGACGACGCGGCCGTTGCCGTCGTAGCTGTTCCACGCCTGGCCGGGTACCTGGCCGTCACCAGCGGGGAGGAAGACCGACTCGTTCGGGAAGGAGCCCTGTTCGTAGTACGGGCTGGAGGTCTTGATGACCCAGCCGTGGGTGTCGTAGAGGGTATCGGTGATCAGGCGGCCGGTGGGCTTGGCAGCGCTGGTGCTCTGACTCTGGCGCGGCCTGCCGAGGCCGTCGAGGATGTCGATGACTGCCGAGTAGGTGACGGCGTCGTCGTTGATGGACTCGGTGGTGACCGCGGACGGACCCTTGGCGCCCTTGAGGGAGTAGGTGAACTTCCGGCTCGGAAGATCAGTGGTGGGCCGGTCCGGTGCCCACACTGCGGTGAGACGGCCCAGGGCGTCGTACTGAGCGGTGGTGACGCGGTCGTTGACGTCCTTGTCGGTCAGGGGCGACCCACGGGCGGGGTCCAGGGTGACAGCGGTGGTCCAGCCGACCAGGGGGCCGGTGGACCGGACCTCGGTCGGGAGAGCGCCCGACGCCGGGAGGTAGGTGACGGACGTGACGGCCGGAGTGGTCGAGGGACCGCTGATCCGGGAGCCGTCGCGGTCGTAGACCGATCCGTCGGTCGTCGTGGTCGTCAGAGGCCGGCCGAGGACATCGAACGTGGTGTCGCCGCTGCTGACGTAGAGGGGGCTCGCGGCCTGGTCGAAGTGGTCCAGGACCTGACTGCCGGTCAGGTCACCGGTGGGCCCCGCCTGGCCGAACGGCCTGCCGTCATAGAGGCTGCGACTCCCGCTGATTGTACTGGTGGACGTGGGGTCGGTGCCGCAGGGACCTTGGACGGCGATCTGCTGCGAGACCAGGTTGAGTTGCTGCTGGTTGTCACTGACCGCGTACTTGGTGCTGGTGCAGGTCTCAGGAGTGGCCGCTGTGCCGTCACCCTTGTCATTGACCTGGACGACCCGGTTGCCGCGCGAGGGGTCGGTCGTGGTACTTGCGGCAGAGCTCCGCCAGGTGCCGTCGGCGAGGCGGGACTTGGTGACCGAGGTGACCTGATTGTCCGGATGGCGGGCGTAGACCTGCGGCGCGCCTGTGCTCTGGACATGGGTCGCGGTGACGGGATTCCCGGTGTAGCCATCGATGGAGACCGTCTGAGCGGTCGTGCCGGATATCGTCTGGACGGAGCCGCCGGCCTTGTCGTAGACCTCGGTCGCGACGACGTGACCGCTGAGCCAGTCGCTGTCGGTGACCGTTCCGCCGAGGGGGCTGGCGACCTGCACGCTCCGCCGGCTGCTGCCGTTGGCGAGGTAGTCACCGTCCATGCCGCGCAGATAGGTGACCGTCTGCTGGGTCTTGGGCGCCTCGCTGACCGAACCGCTACCGGTGGTGGTGGTCACCGACTGGTAGCCGCGGAAGCCGTCCCAGGTACGGGTCTTGGGGTCGGTGAACTCGGCGTCGTTGCGGTGCCAGGCGGCGCCCCCGTTGTACGTGTACTCGGTGGTCCTGCCGATGGCGGGACTGCTGACGAGGTCCTGCTCCGTGATGGCTCGGACGAGGGGCTTGTTGAACCAGTCGTTGACCGGGTTCGAGGAGGACTGGCCGGGCAGGTACCACTTGACCGGCATGCAGGCCATCGAGTTGTCGACCTCGGAGGCGGGCATGCGCTGGTTGACGCGGGAGCACTCGGCGTCGGAGTAGAGAACGTTGATCGCGCCGCCGGTCTCGGTCACGATCTCCTTGATGCGCGGGCGCATGAACATGTGCTCGGGTACATCGGTGCCGTCGACACGGTTGGGCATCATCTTGTAGCCGAACGTGACCGCGGGCAGCTTCTCGAGCGGCGCCTGACCGTTGCTCGGCACGCGCTGGACGGAGTCGAGCCACAACGTTGCCGCAGTCGCGTCGCCGGGAGGGGGGAAGCTCTGCTGCAGCTTCCAGGTGTCCACCGTGCGGTCGGCACCGTTCACCAGGACCTGAGTGCTGATCTCGCCGAGGCGCTTGGTGGAGAAGAACGTCGGCGCACTGTTCGTGCAAGAGCTGCCGGTGCAGATCTGATCGATCGGCACGTCGGGCCAGTCGGTCGAGGTGCGTTGGTCCTCGGTGCAGACCGAGGTGCCGGGCTTGCACCGCTCCTCGACCTTGAACAGCACCTTGGCGGCGGGAGTGAGCGTGCCCTTGGCCGCCTTCTGCTCTTCCAGGCGCTGACCGTAGCCGATCTCGCGCAGGTAGCCGGCGCGCTGGTAGTCGGTGAGAGTGCCGTTGGCACTGATGGGCGAGCCACCGCGGTTGTACTTGTTGCTCTCGGTGGTGTACCTGTACGTCGTCAGGTTGCCGTGCGTGTCGACGACGTAGTCGAGCTGCCAGCGCCAGGCCATCTGGCACCAGGACCGTGTGCCGGCCCCCGCGCTGTAGCAGGGGTCGCCACTGTTCGGGGAGTACACCGGGGTGGTGAGGACCGAGGACGCGGCGGGGTCGGTGCCGTCGCCCTCCGGCAGGTGGTTGCGCCCGAAGTAGTACTGGATACCGTCCGGAGTGGTGATCCGCCAGTACTCCATGCCCTGGTAGTCGACGTCACCGGCTGCCTTGGGGGCGCCGGTGAGCTGCTCGACCTTTGACCCGTCATCGTTCTGCAGGTGCCAGGTCCCCACGGCGTCGTCGCGCACGATGGTTCCGGAGCGACCCCCGAGGACCAGGGTGGCGTTCTGCCCGCCCCAGCACTGGTCGGCCGAGCCGGTGATCCCGGCTTTGTCGCAGTTCTTGTAGGAGCGCTCGATGAAACCGGGCTCGTAGCTCCAGCCGTCACCGATCCACGAGGACTGCGAGTTGGTGGCCGAGGTCTTGCCGTCGACAGCAGCGGAGTTGTAGCTGAGTGACACCGCCGGGGCCGCGCCGCCGAGGGAAGGCGGCATCTGGATCGGGTAGTCGTAGGTGAAGTTGCCTACGTTGGATCCTGAACTCCAAGCCGCCGAAGGCGAGAGCGGTGTTGCGGTGTAGGAGCCTCCACGCCCGGACGGTGCCGCTATCGCCCCGAGCACGACCGGCGCACCCGCACCGCTGCTCGCCGCAGGGGCCAGGGCCGGCGAGCCGACGGTGGTGAACGAGGCCTTCACCGCTCCGCTCTGGCTCTTGTCATCCGTAGGTTGCGGGGCGGAAGCCGGGTGCAGAGTGACGTCGGCCGTCACCTTGCCGGTGCCGTCGGCCTTCGAGGGAACAGGCGTCTGGGTCCGGCATTCGGCCCGATTCGGGGTCGTCAGCGCGCAAGCCGGCAGGGAGACGAGCGCGGCGCGGTCGGACCAGCCGGCCGCCTGCAGCGCCTTGAGGTCGAGCGTGACGCTCGCGGAGCGGCCATCGCTCGTGGCTGTCGTACCGGCATCGGAGACCGCGACGAGGGGAGTGCCGACACCCGCTGCCTTGCTCTTGTCCTCGCCGAGTACCTGCACGGTGACGGTGGTCGCGCTCTCGCCCAGACCTGTTCCGGGTGCGACCCTGACCGCCAGGTCGCCGGCCTTGGCGCCGGTCGCCCCGCTGGACGAAGGGGAGGCGCCGCCGGTGGCGGAACGGGCCGCCTGTGCCTCGGGACTGTCTACTCCGAGGCTGACAGTCTCGGTGCCGGTGACCACCGGTGCTACCGGTTCCGGCTTCCAGTCGGCCGGCCCGCCGACCGCTCTGGCACCCGACGGTCGGGCGTCATGGCCCTTGACCGAGACCGTTCCGTCGCCCAGAGGTGTGTTCGGGGGCGTCCAGATCTCGCCTTCCGGCTCGGGGAACGTCCAAGCCGCTGCGGGCGGCACGGCGACTCCCGTCATCGCCAGGGCGACCATCGTCGCCACGGCAGGGGAACGCCATCGGCCCCCCGCTGGTCTCACAGCCCGTTTCCGGGCAGGCCAAAGGCCCACGGTGGGATCTCCTCGCTCATTGTCGATACAGCGGTATACAGACACAGCTGTCTCATGATCGAGGTGACGATAGGTGACAGGTTGATTGCGCCGCCAGATGGTTCGGTCACCATGCATGTGATGTTTACAGATTCTTGATCTGACGATCCGGAGCGATTCGGACAATTCCAACCAAGGCGACAGTCGGGTTGACCTGATCGCAGGTCAGGCCGCATCGTTCCGACCCGAACGCTGCCCCGACGTCGAGGCCGCAGACCCGGAGGGAACACGCAACGACATGTCCACCACTCCACGCCCATGGACAAGCACACCGCCGCCACCATCGATACGCAACCGACTGGTCCGCATGACCGCCCTCGGTGCGAGCTGCGTTCTCGGCCTCGCTCTGCTCACCGCACCGGCCGCCCTCGCTGCCGAGAGCACCCCGTCGCCCTCGCACGGGCCGACGGGTGGCGTACTGCCGCTCGTTCCCCCTAAGCCCGCGCCACCGCGCACACCGCTGCAGCAGGCCGTGGTCGATGCCATCGTCAAGGCCAGGGCGACCGGAGATCCGGTCATCGTGGACGCGATGACCGATGAGGCGTCGAAGACCATCGCCAAGCCGGACGGCAAGCTGACGACCACCGACAATGCCCTTCCCGTGCGGACCAAGCGGGGGAGTGCCTGGGTCGACATCGATGCCACGCTGCGGTCGAATCCGGATGGCACCTTGAGCCCGGCTGTCGCGACCACCGGTCTGACGTTCTCCGGCGGTGGCTCCGGGGCGATGGCCACGGTCTCCACACCGGACGGGAAGAAGCTGGCCGTCGAGGCGCCGTTCTCCCTGCCCAAGCCGGTGCTCAACGGGGCCACTGCTACCTACGCGGACGTACTCCCCGGCGTGGACCTCCAATTGACCGCGCTCCCGGTCGGCGGTTGGCGCGATGTGATCGTCGTTCACACGCCGGCGGCCGCGGCGAATCCGGCACTCAAGAACCTCCGCTTCCCGATCACCGCCCAGGGCCTCACCGTTGCGTCCGACGATCAGGGGCGGATCGATGTGAAGGACGCCACCGGCGCACTGCGCTTCCGGGCGCCCGCGCCGCTCCAGTGGGACTCGTCCATTCCTGTGGTGGGCGCCCCTGCCGTCGCGGCCAAGTCGGCCAGGTCGGCCGCGACCGCTGCCGCCCCGCAGTCCATTGCCGCGGCACCTTCGACCACGGAGGCACCGGGCGACGGCGCCAACGTCGCCGCGATCGGCAGTAAGGTCGCCGGCAACGCGATCGAGCTGACGCCCAACCAGGAAGCGCTCAACTCGGGCACCGGGCCCTGGTACCTGGATCCGTCGCTCACGGCCGTCACCAGCTACACCCAGAGTTCGGTGGAGGTCCAGGAGAACCACGAGGACGCGGAGAACTTCAACAAGAAGTCCAACCTCTCCACCGGCTACTGCGGTTACCACAGCTCCGATCCGCGCCTGGACTGCGGAAAGCTCGGCCGCCAGCGTGCCTACTTCCAGTTCAACGTGAACCCGGCCATCTACACCGTGGTCGGCGGCACCACGACCCCGCCGACACTGTTCACCTCGACCCTCAACGCACAGGTGACCGGGGCCTCCAGCCCTGGCACCCCGACCCCGTTGGCCGTGTTCTGGACCCCTACCGGGATCGAGGAACACACCAACTGGATTCGCCAGCCCTGCGGAAAGGCCAAGGACGTGGTCATGCAGGGCTGCACGCGGGGCAGCAGTCAGTGGATCACCGGCACCGGCCCGCTCGCCCTGGACGTCACCGACATGATGAAGCGTGCGGCGGCCGAGAAGTGGGCCACCTGGACCATCGGCATCGCCCCCGAGAGCGATGAGGGGAATGAGCTCTTCCGTCACGCCATTGCCAACAACCCCAGCGTCACCACCACCTACGACATCACCCCGACCGTCTGGTACCCGCGCACCAGCCCCACCCCGGGCTTCGCGAGTGACAACAGCACGGCCGAGTGCAGCAGTGGGGCCGGTGTCAATCCCTGGGACAATCCGGGTTGGGTCGGTAGTAACCAGAACATCTACCTACTCGCCAACAGCTGGTCTCCCACGGGGCAGAGCCTCTTCACCGGGTTCCAGATGTGGGACGACAACGACCGCGGCTTCTCGTGGGCCGACGGCCGTCAGGGGGGCAGCTACAACTCTCCCGCCGAATGGGTCTCGCCTGGCCCGTTGACCGATGGTCACCAGTACGGCTGGCTGGCCCGATCCACCGACGGCCTGCTCACTTCCGAGGCGAGCGTCTGGTGCTACTTCCGGGTGGACCGGACCAACCCCCGGGTCAGCATCAGCTCCACGGACTTCCCGCCCTCCGGCACCCCGAACCCGACGCCGGCCAAGTACATGAACGACCCGGGCTGGTTCACGATCAATGCCGAGGATCCGGCTCCGGGGGCGGGGCTCCAGGCCTCCGGCGTCGCCTGCATCCGTGTCAGTACCGATCCGACGCCGGCCGTCGGATGGCGCTGCGGCCAGAACGGCACCATGGCTCCCGGCCGGCCGTTCAGCTACCAGCCCAAGGACTGGGGCACCAACACGCTCTACGCCTGGGCGATGGACAACGCCGGAAACTACAGCCAGCCGGCGCTCTACAACTTCTACGTTCCCTGGAGGCCGGATACCCAGCCCCTGTTCGGCGACGTCGACAACGATCAGAAGCCCGACGTCATCAGCGTCGACAAGAGCGGTGACCTGCGAATCATCGGCGGCACCATCGACCCCACCACCTCGCTCGCCGCTCCTGCGGCGGCGGCCCCCGGCAACCGCGAGTACGGGGTCACCTGGGCCGACTATCAGGTCAGTCACCACGGGACGTTCGCCGTCGGGCAGGCCGTCGATGAGATCATCGCCCACTACAACAAGGACACCACCTCCAGGCTGAGGGAAGTCCTGTACCTGATCCCGAACGGCGGCACCGGGCGTTTCGACACCCTCGCACCGGTCGCGCTCAACCGGCCGGACTGCACCGCCTACGAGACCGAAGCACCGTGCCCCGGCTACAACCGGGCCAACTGGAGCAGCGCCTCACAGGTGATCGCCTTCGGTACGCCCGACGGCGAAGCGGTGGGGGGTGAGCCGAACAACGAGACCCACAAGGTCATCATGACCCAGACCTCGATCCTCACCCTGGAGAACAACCAGCTCTACCTGTTCCGGCCCAATGGCCAGGTCGACGGCCTCGATGCCGCCACCCTCATCCCCACCACCTCGGGGAGCTGGGCCGACCTGGAGCTCGTCAACCCCGGTGCGGCCAATGGCGCCACCACCATTCCGGGGGGCGGGGACGAGACCTATCAGGCCACTCTCTGGGCCCGGAACCGTGTCACCGGTGACGTCTACGCCTACCCACTCGGCTGGAAGAGCGACGGGTCCGTCGACTACACCGCACTGACCAGGCCGGACCAGGGCATCAAGATGACCACCGGTCAGTCGCTGACGTCGGCCGACTTCGCCCGCATCGGTGCGGGCGACCTCAACAACGACGGAACCGCGGACCTCTGGGTCATGGACAGCACCAACGCGGTCGCCGTCTTCGCCGGGGTGAGCAGCCCCGGAGCCAGGGGGAAGGTCACCACCTTCGCCGCCCCGGCCTTCGCCGGTTACTCCGACTCCAGCGTCACCATCCGCTCCAACCTGGTCGACTGGTTCTGCGCCGACAACGCGGGTGGGCCCTACGAGGGTGCCGAGCTCTCCGTGTACGCCTGCTGGCAGACCGTGAACCAGCGATTCAACTTCGCGGTCGACGGCACTGTCCGCGCCGGAAGCTGGTGTGTTTCCACGAAGGACAACGCCCTCGGCAACGGCACCCGTGTGGTCCTCTCCAGGTGTGTGGGAAACACCGGGCAGAAGTGGGCCGTGCGCCCGGACGGCCGCATCTACCTCCCGGCCACGGTGGACCCGGTCAGCAACCCGGGCGGAAGGTGCCTGGAACTGCCCGGCTGGGCCACGGCCCAGGGGACCCGCCTCGGAATCTGGGACTGTCCGGCGCCGCAGGGCAACCAGCAGTGGACCCTCAGGTACGAGGAGCACGCGCCCTGACCCGGCGGCCGGCCGTCGAGGCCGGCTGAGGTCGTGATCGCGCGGGGTGGGTTCGGGGTCTGGCCGGACCCACCCCGCGGGCCGGGGCAGCTGGGTGGGCAGGGCTTTCCCCGCCGGGGGCCGCGGGCTGGTCGCGCCCCGGCGGGGTGTGGGCAGTATCGTCGGTTTAAGACGAATTGTCTTGGCCCCGTGATGCCGCTCGACGACCTCGGGCGGGTCAGGGGGAGGAGGTGGGATCGATGCCGCACTCCTCCGACGGTCCGGCCCCGAGCGTCGCGCCTCAGGCGACCGGCTCGGGTGCGGGCGAGAAGGGGTTGAAGACCGGCGCGCTCGGTCTGGTCTCCTCGATCGCGATCGGGCTGGCCTCGACGGCGCCCGCGTACAGCCTGGCCGCGACGCTCGGGATCATCGTGGTGGGGGTGGGGTTCCAGGCGCCGATCGTCACCATCCTGGCGTTCATCCCGATGCTGATGATCGCGTACGCGTACAAGGAGCTCAACGCCTCCGACCCGGACTGCGGGACCACCTTCACCTGGGCCGCCCGGGCCTTCGGGCCGCGCACCGGGTGGATGGGCGGCTGGGGGATCATCGTCGCGGACATCATCGTGATGGCGAACCTCGCCCAGATCGCCGGTGTGTACGGATTCCGGCTGATCGGCCTGGACTCGTTCGCGGAGAGCACGCTGTGGACCTCGTTCGCGGGGGTGGTCTGGATCATCGTGATGACGGCGATCTGCTACGTCGGCATCGAGATCTCCGCCGCCCTGCAGCGCTGGCTGCTGTCGATCGAGGTGGTGATGCTGGTCGTGCTGTCGATCACCGCCCTGGTCAAGGCCTACGGCAGCGGCGCTCCCGACACGGCGGCCCATGTCGGCGCCTCCTGGTTCAACCCCCTCGACATCCCCTCGGCCGGCGCGTTCACGGCCGGCATGCTCGCCGCGGTCTTCATCTACTGGGGCTGGGACACGGCCGTGTCGGTCAACGAGGAGACCGCCGACGCCAAGCGCACCCCGGGGCGGGCGGCCGTCATCTCCACGGTGCTGCTCCTGCTGATCTACACCCTGGTGTCGACCTCGGCGCTGGCCTTCGCGGGGATCGGCACGGAGGGCATCGGGCTGGGCAACGAGGCGAACTCCGGCGATGTGCTGTCCGGCCTGGGCGACGCCGTCTTCGGCACCGCGGGCTTCGGCGGGTTCCTCAGCAAGTTGCTGATCTTCATGGTGCTGACCTCGGCCGCGGCCTCCACCCAGACCACCATCCTGCCGACGGCCCGGACCGCCTTCTCGATGGCCGCGCACAAGGCCGTCCCGGCGTCGTTCGGCCGGGTGCACCCGCGCCACCGCACGCCGACCTGGTCCACCGTCGGCATGGGGCTGGCGTCCATCGCCTTCTACGTCCTGCTGACCGCGATCAGCGGCAATGTGCTGGCCGACTCCATCGCCTCGGTGGGGCTCGGTATCGCCTTCTACTACGGTCTGACCGGCTTCGCCTGCGTCTGGTACTACCGGCGGGTGCTGACCAGGAGCGTCAAGGACTTCGTCTTCAAGGGGCTCGTGCCGCTGCTCGGCGGCCTGGTGCTGCTGTACTTCTTCTGCTACGCCGCCTTCGACGTCTACGCGGCCCCCGACTACGGCTCGACCTCGATCGACCTGCCGATCGTCGGGGAGACCGGCGGGGTGACCGTGATCGGCATCGGCGCGCTGGTGCTGGGTGGTGTGCTGATGCTGATCCAGTGGGCGGTGCAGGGGTCCTGGTTCCGTCACCCGGACGTGCCGGTGAGCGCCGCCGACCCGGTCGACGCGCCGTAGCCGACCCGGAGCGGGGGCGGGCCGGTCGGTGGATCCGGGCGGGATCCCGCTGGGCGAGGCATGAACGGGGAGCGGCGGGGCAGACGGGGGGCGTCCCGGTCGACCGGCCGGGACGCCCGCCCACAGGGAGGTTGTTCTCCATGACGCTGATCTGGGCGCTCGTCGTCGGACTCGTCGTCGGTCTGCTCGCCAAGCTGGTACTTCCGGGCCGTCAGCCCGTCCCGCTCTGGCTGACGGTGCTGCTGGGGCTGGTGGGCGCACTCATCGGCAACGTGGTCGCCTCCGCGCTCGGGGTGCGGCACACGAACGGGGTCGACTGGATACGCCACCTGCTCCAGGTCGCCGCCGCCGCCGTGCTGATCTCCGCGGTCACCCCGGCCTACCTGGGCCGACGGCACTGACAGTACGGACGGGCACCGCGTAGCCAGCTGCACCCGGAGGGGCGCGGACCGAGCCGGTCCGCGCCCCTCCGGCGGTCGGGACGGTTCACCGCCCCCGGTGGGCGGTGATCAGGTCGGCGTAGCGCCGGCCGCTGGTCTTGACCGTCCGGCGCTGGGTGGCGTAGTCGACGTGGACGAGGCCGAAGCGCTTGTCGTAGCCGTACGCCCACTCGAAGTTGTCCAGCAGCGACCAGGCGAAGTACCCGGCCAGCGGGGCGCCCTGGGCGGCCGCGCGGGCGCAGGCGCCCAGGTGCTGCTCCAGGTAGGCGGTGCGCTCGGGGTCGTGGACGGTGCCGTCGGGGGCGACGGTGTCGCGGTAGGCGGAGCCGTTCTCGGTGACGTAGATCCGTCGGGCGCCGTACTCGTGGGTGAGGCGCAGCAGCAGCTCCTCCAGCCCGGGGGCGTGCACCTCCCACGGCATGGCCGTGCGCTCGGGGTTCGGGCCGGGCAGCTGGCGGAAGTGCGGGGCGGGGCCGGTCGGGTCGTCGGCGACGATCTGGCGGAAGTAGTAGTTCAGGCCGAGCCAGTCGAGCGGCGCCCCGATGAGGTCGAGGTCGCCGTCGCGCACGGGCAGGTCGACGCCGTAGACCTCCAGCATGTCCTTGGGGTAGCCGCGCCCGAGCACGGGGTCGAGCCACCAGCGGTTGATGTGGCCGTCGGCGCGGACGGCGGCGGCCCGGTCGGCCTCGGAGTCGGAGGCGGGCGTCACCGGGCTCAGGTTGTTGACGATGCCGATCCGGGCGCCCGCGACGCTCTCGCGCAGCACCTGGACGGCCAGGCCGTGGGCGAGGTGCAAGTGGTAGGAGGCGCGGACGGCGGCGCCGAGGTCGGTCAGGCCGGGGGCCATCACCCCGTCCAGGTGGCCGATCCAGGCCGAGCAGAGCGGCTCGTTGAGGGTGGCCCAGTCGGTGACCCGGTCGCCGAGCCGGGCGGCGACGACGGCGGTGTACTCGGCGAAGCGTTCGGCGGTCTCGCGGACGGGCCAGCCGCCGCGGTCCTGCTGCGCCTGCGGGAGGTCCCAGTGGTAGAGCGTCGGGAAGGGCGTGATGCCGGCGGCCAGCAGGGCGTCCACGAGGCGGTCGTAGAAGTCGAGGCCGGCCGGGTTGACCCGGTCGTCGGCCCGCGGCACCACCCGGGGCCAGGCGATCGAGAACCGGTAGGCGTCGAGGCCGAGCCGCTTCATCAGCGTGACGTCCTCGGGCCAGCGCCGGTAGTGGTCGCAGGCGGTGTCGCCGGTGTCACCGCCGGCCACCTTGCCGGGGGTGTGCGAGAAGGTGTCCCAGATGGAGGGCGCGCGGCCGTCGGCGTCCACCGCCCCCTCGATCTGGTAGGCGGCGGTGGCCGCGCCCCAGAGGAAGTCGTCGGGGAGGGCGCTGAGGTCGTTCACGGCGGGCCTTTCGATGGGTGCGGTCGGGGAGGGGGTCACTTGACGGCTCCCGCGGTGAGCCCGGCGACCAGGTAGCGCTGGAGCAGCAGGAAGCCGGCGACCACGGGCACGCTGACCACCAGCGAGGCGGCCATCACCTGGTTCCAGTACACGTCGCTGAGGGTGGCGTAGCCCCGGAGGCCGACCGCCAGGGTGCGGGTCTCGTCGTTGGTGAGCACGGAGGCGAAGAGCACCTCGCCCCAGGCGGTCATGAAGGCGTACACCGCGACCGCGACGATGCCGGGCACCGCCGCCGGGACGATGATCCGCAGCAGCGCCTGGAGCGGTCCGCAGCCGTCGACCAGGGCGGCCTCGTCGAGATCGCGGGGGATGGAGTCGAAGTAGCCGACCAGCATCCAGATCGAGAACGGCAGCGAGAAGGTCAGGTAGGTGAGGATCAGGCCGCCCCGGCTGCCGTACAGCGCCACGCCGGTGGCGTTGCCGACGTTGACGAAGATCAGGAACAGCGGCAGCAGGAACAGGATGCCGGGGAACATCTGGGTGGAGAGCACCGTGACGGTGAACATCCGGCGGCCGCGGAAGCGGTAGCGGCTCACCGCGTAGGCGGCCAGGATCGCGACCAGGACCGAGAGCACGGTGGCGCCCCCGGCCACGATCAGCGAGTTGAGCAGGTAGCGCCCGAGCGGGATGGTGTGCCAGATGTCCAGGTAGGGCCGGAGGGTGACGGTGCTGGGGATCCACCGGAACGGACCCTGGACGTCCTGCAACGGCTTCAGCGAACTGCTGAGCATCACCAGGACGGGTGCGGCGGCGAAGAGGCCGAGCGCGGTCAGGACGACCACGCGCAGCCGGCGGAAGGACGCGGGCGGGTCGATCATTGCGCATCCCTTCGGCGCGAGGTGAGCAGCAGGTAGCCGGAGGTCACCAGCAGCAGGAAGAGCAGCAGGAGCACGGACATCGCGGAGCCGGCGCCGAAGTTCCAGGTGACGAAGGAGGACTGGTAGATGTGGACGGAGATCAGGTCCGCGGCCTCCGGGGCGGACCGGCCGAAGAGGATGTACGGCGTGTTGAAGTCGTTGAACGTCCAGAGGAACAGCACCAGCACCAGGACCAGGTTGACCGGGCGCAGCGAGGGCAGGGTGATCCGGCGGATCTGCTGCCAGACGCCGGCGCCGTCCAGCGCGGACGCCTCGTACAGCTCGCGCGGGATGTTCTGCAGGCCCGCGGTGAGGGTGAGGAAGGCGAACGGCCAGCTGCGCCAGACCGAGACGGTGACCAGGGCGGTGAAGCTGTTGTCGCCGAGCAGCCAGAACGGCTTCTCGTCGACGAGGTGGAGCTGGTCGTGGAGCAGGTGGTTGATCAGGCCGGTGTCCCGTTGGAACATGAACGACCAGGTGATCACGGCCGCGTAGACCGGCAGCGCGTACGGGAGCAGGAACAGGGCGCGCAGCAGGCCGCGGCCGCGGAAGGTGTCCTGCATCATGACCGCGGCGACGGTGCCGAGCAGCCAGGAGAGGCCGACGGCGAGGACGGTGAAGGCGCAGGTGACCCAGAAGGAGTGCAGCAGGGCCCGGCCGACGGGGGCGTGGAAGTCCACCGCCATCCGGTAGTTGGCGAGGCCGGCCCAGGGGGCGGCGGTCCAGTCGCGGAGGAAGAACTGGGTGAGCTGTTTGAAGCTCATCACGATGCCGACCACCATCGGCACCAGGTGGATGAGCAGTTCGAGGACGAGGGCGGGGAGCAGCAGCAGGTAGGGCAGCGTGCCGCGACGGGGGGAGAGGCGCTTGCGGATCACCTCAGTTGGCCGGCATCTGCTGCTGGGCCTTGGTGAGTTCGGACTTGACGGACTCGTCGGTCGGGGCCTTGCCGGCGGCGGCCGCGGCGAGCAGGTTCTTCACGGCGGTGCCGACCAGGGTCTCGAACTGGCTCTCGTTCGCGACCTGCGGGAGGGGCTCGGCGCTGGTGGCGAGGACGTCGGTGAGGGCCTTCAGCTCGGGGGTGGCGAAGGCCGGGTCGGCCTGGGCGTCCTTGACCGGCGGGATCGAGCCGTACGTCCGGTTGAGCTGGGTCTGCTCCTCGGCGCCGGTCATGAACGAGACGAAGGAGAGGGCGCCCGCGGTGTTCCTGGTGTTCTTGAAGACGGCCAGGTTGATGCCGGCGACCATCGAGGTCGTGGCGCGGTCGCCGGTGGCGCCGGCCGGGGCGGGCACGGGGGCGACGCCGTAGTCCTCGGGGTTCATGCCGTGCGACTTCAGGTTGACGCCGGCGGCCTGCCACATCAGCATCGCGGCCTTGCCGGTGGCGAAGTCGGTGACGGACTGGTTGTTGGCGTACTCGGCGTTGCCGGGGGCGGCGATCTTCTCGGTGCCGAGCAGGCCGACGTAGCTCTTGACGGAGGCGACGGCGCCCGGGCTGTCGAAGGCGGGCTTGCCGGCGGCGTCGAAGAAGTCGGTGCCCTGCTGCTTGGCGAGGACGAAGGCGTGGTGGACGTTCTCGGAGACGTTGCCGCCCTCCAGGGCGAGGCCGTAGCGGCCGCCGGTGGTGAGCTTCTTCCCGTCGGCGACCAGGTCCTCCCAGGTGGCGGGGGGCTTGTCGATGCCGGCCTCGGCGAAGAGCTTCTTGTTGTAGTACAGGCCGTAGGCCATCGAGTAGAGCGGGACGGCGGCCGGGTCCTGGCCGGGCGCGCCGGCCGAGGCGAGGGCGGCGGGCAGGAAGCGCTCCTTGCCGCCGATCTTCGCGAGGGTGGCCGCGTCGAACGGGAGCAGCGCGCCGGTGGCCTGGAGCGAGGCGGACCAGGTGTTGCCGATGTTCAGCACGTCGGGGCCCTGGCCGGAGCTGGTGGCGGCGAGGATCCGGTTGAGCAGGTCGGCCCAGGGGATGACCTCCAGCTTCACCTTGATCCCGGTCCGCTGCTCGAACTTCTTCAGTTCCGGCTCCAGGACCTGGCGGTCGTTCTCCAGACTGGTGCCCTGGTTGGAGGCCCAGTAGGTGAGCGTGCCGGGGCTGCTGTCGTCTCCGCCGGACGCGGAACCGCCGCCGCAGGCGGTGGCGGTGAGGACCAGGGTGGCGACCAGGGCGGTGGCCGCAGCGGCTCGGCTGATGGGCATGACCGATTGCCCCTCTCGGGCGGGGTGGGCGGACTTCGGGTTGAAGTGCCGTGATGTGCGGCTTACTTCAGGCCGTGATTTAACGTGTGAGAAAAGCTTCCGTCAAGGGTTCGGACAGCGATAGATTCGGATCAGGAGGGAGATGCCATGACCGTGCGAGGCAAGAAGACGGTGCGTGACCTGCGCAGAGGCAGTCGGTCGGCGCTGCTGCGGCGGCTGTACTTCGACGGGCCGCTCAGCCGGCAGGAGCTGGGCGCGGTCACCGCGCTCAGCGCCGGTTCGATCAGCAATGTGACCGGCGAGCTGCTCGCCGACGGGCTGATCGAGGAGTGCGGCTCGGTGGAGTCGGACGGCGGCCGGCCGCGGATCCTGCTCCAGGTCGCCGCCGGACGGGGCCGGCTGGTCGGCGTGGACGTCGGGGAGACCCAGGTCAGGGTCGCCCTGTTCGACCTGGCCCGGACCGAGCTGGCCGCCAGTGACCGGCCGCTCTCCGACTGCGGCCACGACGTGGACCACGTGGTGGAGCTGATCCTGGCCGGACTGGCCGAGGTGCTGGAGCGCACCGGCACCGACCCGGCCACCGTGCTCGGCGTCGGCATCGGCGTCCCGGGCATCGTCGACCAGGGCGACCCGGCCTCCGACGGCCTCGGGATCGTCGTGCACAGCCAGACCGTCGGGTGGGACGCCGTCCCGCTCGGACGGCTGCTGCGGGCCGGTACCGACCTGCCGCTGTTCGTCGACAACGGCGCCAAGACGCTCGGCCAGGCCGAGATGTGGTTCGGCGCGGGGCGCGGCGTCCGGCACGCGGTGATCGCCCTGTTCGGCTCCGGGGTCGGGGCCTGCGTGATCGCCGACGGGGTCCGCTTCCGCGGGGCCACCAGCAGCGCGGGGGAGTGGGGCCACACCAAGGTCCATGTCGGCGGCCGGCGCTGCCGGTGCGGCGCGCGGGGCTGCCTGGAGGCGTACGTCGGGGCCGAGGCGCTGGTGGAGCGGTGGGGCGCGGCGCCGCCCGGCGACGGTGAGAAGGCGGGGCTGGCCGCGCTGCTGGCGGCCGCCGAGGCGCGCGAGCCGGCGGCCGTCGCGCTGCTGGCCGAGGCGGCGGAGTACCTCGGCGCGGCCATCGCGGACCTGGTCAACCTGTTCAACCCGGAGCGGATCGTGATCGGCGGCTGGGCGGGTCTGCTGCTGGGTCCGCGGCTGCTGCCCGCGATCCGCGCGGCGGCCACCGAGTACGCGCTGCGCTTCCCCCGCGAGCAGACCTCGATCGTGCTCGGGACGCTGGGGCCGGAGGCGGTCACGGTCGGCGCGGCGACACTGCCGCTGACCGACTTCCTGGACTCCGGGGGAGAGTTCCCGCGGCGGGCCGAACCGTCGGCGCGGGAGCTGCGGGCCGGCTCCGCCTGACCTGGCCCTCTGGGCCGATTCGTTGCCGCACAAGCTAGTTCACGGTGTGAGGAAAGTCGGCGCGAAGGGTTGACACCCCCGATCGGCAGACCGGAGACTCCCGGTCGGGGGCGCTGCCCGAGCCCGGACGGCGGGTCGGCGGCGCTCTGTCGGGCCCCTGGCGACCGGCCGCTCCGGCGGCTCGCGCTGCCCGGGTACGGCCACCGCCGGGCCCGGTCACCGCCGAGTCCGGTCACCACCGGGCCGGGCGGACCGACCGCCGACCGCCGACCGCCGACCGCCGACCGCCGACCGCCGACCGCCGAGCCGCCCTGTCGTTCCCCACCACCCGGTACCTGCGCCGCACCGGGTGCGGGCAGCGGCGCGCCCCCGCACACCCCACCCACCCCCACCCGCAGGAGAAGCCCATGAGGCTCGCTTCAGCACGCCCCCGCAGGGCCCCGGCCGCACTGGTCGGCCTGGCCCTGCTCTCGGGCGCCGTCCTGGCGCTGCCCGCGCCGGCCGCCCGTGCCGTCGACGCCGCCGACGCCCTGATCTCCCAGGGCCGGGCGGTCACCGCCTCGTCCACCGAGAACGGCGCGACCCCGGCCGCCTACGCCGTGGACGGTTCCACCGGCACCCGTTGGTCCTCGGCCGCGAGCGACCAGCAGTGGCTCCAGGTCGACCTCGGGGCCACCGCCGCGATCACCAAGGTGGTGCTCACCTGGGAGGCCGCGTACGGGCGTTCGTACCAGATCCAGACCTCGGACGACGGGTCGAGCTGGCGGACGGCCTACGCCACCACCACCGGCGCGGGCGGTACCGAGACGCTGGCCGTCTCCGGCACTGGCCGCTACGTCCGGATGAACGGCCTGGCCCGGGGCACCGGATACGGCTACTCGCTCTGGGAGTTCCAGGTCAACACCACCGACGGGCCCACCGTGCCGCCGGTGCAGGGCGGCGGCGACCTGGGCCCCAACGTCCTGGTCTTCGACCCCGCCACGCCCGGCATCCAGGCCAAGGTCGACGCGGTCTTCGCCCAGCAGGAGTCCAACCAGTTCGGCAGCGAGCGCTACGCGCTGTTCTTCAAGCCGGGCACCTACAGCAACCTCAACGCCCAACTCGGCTTCTACACCTCGATCGCCGGCCTCGGCCTGAAGCCGGACGACACCACCATCAACGGCGATGTCACCGTGGACGCCGGCTGGTTCAACGGCAACGCCACGCAGAACTTCTGGCGCTCCGCCGAGAACCTCGCGCTCAACCCGGTGAACGGCACCGACCGCTGGGCCGTCGCCCAGGCCGCTCCGTTCCGCCGGATGCACGTCAAGGGCGGCCTCAACCTGTCTCCCGACGGCTACGGTTGGGCCAGCGGCGGCTACATCGCGGACAGCCGGATCGACGGCTCCGTGGGCAACTACTCGCAGCAGCAGTGGTACACCCGGGACAGCGCCATCGGCGGATTCTCCAACGGCGTCTGGAACCAGGTGTTCTCCGGCGTCCAGGGCGCACCGGCGCAGGGCTTCCCCAACCCGCCCTACACCACCCTCGACAGCACGCCGGTCTCCCGGGAGAAGCCGTTCCTCTACCTGGACGGCAACGACTACAAGGTGTTCGTCCCGGCCAAGCGGAACGATGCCCGCGGCGTCTCCTGGGACGGTACCCCGCAGGGCGGTTCGCGACCGCTCAGCCAGTTCTACGTGGTCAAGCCGGGAGCCACCGCGGCGACCATCAATGCCGCGCTGGCCCAGGGGCTCGACCTGCTCTTCACCCCCGGCGTCTACCACGTCGACCGGCCGATCGAGGTCAACCGGCCCGACACCGTGGTGCTCGGCCTCGGTCTGGCCACCGTCGTCCCGGACAACGGGGTGACGGCGATCAAGGTGGCCGACGTCGACGGTGTGCGGCTGGCCGGCCTGCTGGTGGACGCCGGACCGGTCAACTCGCCCGTCCTCGTCCAGATCGGTCAGGACGGCGCGGCCGCCGACCACGCGGCCGACCCGACCACCCTGCAGGACGTGTTCATCCGGGTCGGCGGCGCCGGACCGGGCCTCGCGACCGCCGGCATCGTGGTCAACAGCGACGACGTGATCGTCGACCACACCTGGATCTGGCGCGCCGACCACGGCGCCGGTGTCGGCTGGACCACCAACCCCGCCGACTACGGCCTGCTGGTGCGCGGGGACGACGTGCTCGCCACCGGCCTGTTCGTGGAGCACTTCAAGAAGTACGACGTCGAGTGGTCCGGGGAGCGCGGCCGGACGATCTTCTTCCAGAACGAGAAGGCGTACGACGCGCCGAACCAGGCCGCCGTGCAGAACGGCGCCACCAAGGGCTTCGCCGCCTACAAGGTCGACGACGGCGTGACCACCCACGAGGGGTGGGGGCTCGGCAGCTACTGCTACTTCAACGTGGACCCGACGATCCGGATCGACCACGGTTTCGAGGCGCCGGTGCGGCCCGGGGTCAGGTTCCACGACCTGTCGGTGGTCTCGCTGGGCGGCAACGGCCAGTACGAGCACGTGATCAACGGCACCGGCGGCGCGACCTCCGGCACCGGGACCACCCCGTCCACCGTGGTCGCCTACCCCTGACGCGGGGCGCGCGGGGGGCTTGGTGCGGGAGCCCTGGGCTCTGGGAGTGAGCCCCCCGCGCGTGCGGCTCCCCGAGGCCGCCCGCAGGACGATCGCCGCCCCGGTCACGCTCCCGCGAGCGTGGCCGGGGCGGGCCCGTCGGGCCGGACGGTGATGCCGTAGGCGGCGCCGGCGGGGGTGCTGAGGAAGCGCGGGGTGTACTCCAGCAGGAGTTCGAGCAGGGCGGTGGTCTCCCGCAGGGCGAACTGGGTGCCGAGGCAGGCCCGGGCGCCGAGCCCGAAGGGGTAGTAGGCGCCCAGGTGGGCGGGCTTGCGGCCGGGGGAGGTGAACCGGTCGGGGTCGAACCGCTCGGGGTCGGGCCACCACCGCGGGTCGCGGTGGGTCAGATAGGGGCAGACCAGCAGGTCCGTGCCGGCCTCGATCCGGTGGCCCGCCAGGGTGTCGGCCTCCGGCGCGTGCCGGGGCAGGATCCAGGCGGACGGGTAGAGCCGCAGCGTCTCGTGGACCAGGGCCTGCACCGCTTCGCGTCGCTCGGCCGAGCCCTCGGGGCCGGCCGCCAGGGCCCGGGTGCGGGCCTCGGGGTTGGCGTCCAGCAGGAGGAAGAGCCAGGTCAGCGTGGTGGCGGTGGTCTCGTGCCCGGCGACCAGCAGGGTCACCAGCTCGTCCCGGATCAGCCGGTCGGTGTACTCGGGGTGTTCGTCGGCGGCGTCGGTCAGCACCCGCAGCAGGCCGTCCCCCGCCGGGTCGCGGCGGGCGGCGTCGATCGCGGCGTGCGCGACGGCGTCGATCCGGGCCAGGTCGTCGGCGACCGCGTCCCGGGCGTCCGTACCGTCCGCGGGCAGCGTCGGCAACGCGGCCACCACCCGCGCCACCGCGGCCAGTTCGCGGTCCGTCCGGTCGTCCAGCGGGCGGCCGGTCAGGGCGCGCCAGATGGTGTCGAGGGCGAAGTGCCGCATCTCCTCGGCGATGTCCAGCTGCTCGCCGGTGCGGGCGTACCCGGCCCAGCGGTCGGCGGCGCGGCGGGCCGCCTCGGCGATCCGCTGCTCGTAGCGGCGCATCCCCGGTCCGGTGAACTGCGACTGCAGCAGCCGCCGTTGGCGCTTCCAGGCCTCCCCGGTGGCGGAGAGGACGCCCTCGCCCGCCAGCATCCGGGCCCGGTGGGAGCGCTTGACGTAGCGGTCCGGGTGGCGCCCGAGCACGTGCTGGACGGCGTCCGGGTCGGTGACCAGGACGGTGGGGTGCGGCCCGAGCCGGAACGCCGCGACGCCGCCGAGCCGTTGCCGCGCCACGGTGAGCAGCTCGACCAGTTCGGACCGCTCGGCCCGCCACTGGGCGACGGCCTCGGCCGGCAGCTCCGGGACGGGCCGGGCCGCCCCGTCGGCGGTCGGTGGGACGGGGGCGGGATGGGCTTCGGTGGCCACGGTGTTTCTCCTCTGCCGGCGCGGTCGACTGCGGGTCGGGCGCGGACCGCGCGCCCTGCCCGGCTGACTGTACGTCAGCGCACGACCACCGTGGGCCGATCCGCGGGAGCGGCCGGGCGGCCCGGCCGCCCGGCGTGGAACGTGTCGCGGGCCCCCGGCGCCCCCCCCGGGGCCCCCGCCCCGGCGGGGGGGCCGGGCCCGCGGGGGGCCACGCCCCCCCGGGCGGGCCCCCGCCCCG
>NZ_JBHYYB010000022.1:0-84191 GCF_042752535.1 Kitasatospora sp. NPDC059327
ATCCACCACAGCCCTGCCGAGAAACCACGTACCACCCAGAACCAAAAGCCGCATGCACCGATCCTGCCTGCTCAGCCACCCAACACACCAGCCCCGGATCCGGTGGGACCGGACCACCACCACCCCGGACCCCGCGCCCGTGACATGGTCGACCTGAACGCCATGATCCTGCCCAGCAACACGGTCGGCTGAGGCGTTCTGGACGTTCGAGGTCTTGCGGGGCGGCCCGGGCCGCGCTGGTCGGCGTAGCGTTTCACGTTCTCGCCAGGGTGCGGGACCGCAGCGTCTGCGAACGTGGTCAGCTGCCCGGCACATCAGCCCCAACCGAGTACTCCGACGCACGCTCGATCAGTTGAGAAGCCCCACGCGACGGTGCCCAAGGAGGTCCTCGGGCTCGTAGATGGCCATGAGCGCGCCGTCCGCCCGGTCGGGGCTCGAAACTCCGCGGGCCTTCATGCTCTTCTTCGACTCGACGACGGAGGCGCCGGTGCTGTTGGTGGACATGTTCGGGGAAGAGAGCTGCACGGCGCAGGCGTGGTCGACGCGCAGGCGTAGCTTGCCCTGGCCAGTGGCCGGGTCGGGCTGGAGCAGCGCGCGGCCGGCCAGCCACATCTCGTCACGCTTGCGGTACGGGCGCATCAGCTGCGCGGGGTCCTCACGGTCCGGGTCGATGTTCTCGCTGACCATCACGCCGACGACCTCGGCGCCGTGCCGGCCTTCCTCGCCCCACCGTTCCAGCATGCTGGTGACGCCGTGGCCCAACCCGTTGCGGTCGACCTTCACGCGGACCGCGGCCCGGCTGCCGAGCGCGGCCGCAAGGCGCTGCGCGCGGAGGATCTCCTCCAGGGCCCGTTCGGCGACGTCGACCTGGTTGATGTTGATCTGGCCGCTGGAGGCGTGCCGCTGCTCCAGGGCGTCGCCGACGATCCGGTAGATGGTGACCTCGTCGCCGCCGTCGGCGGCGACGTCGATGCCGAGGCGGACCCAGGAGCCGCGGCGCACCGTGTGGGTGGCGCTCTCGCCTACCAGGCCGAGCTGATCGAGTCGAACCCAGTCCCGGCCTTCTGGGTCGTCGGAGTCCTGGGCAGCTTCGATCCAGGCCAGCGGGATCGCCTTGCTCGACCCTCCCTTCGGGAAGCGGGCGTAGACCTTCGCCTGGACGTAGGGGTGGTCTTCGCCGTACTCGCGCAGCGTGCGGGACACCCAGTCCATGTTCGGCAGGTGTTCGGCGAGGGAGTGCTTGGCGCCGCCGGGCGGGCAGTCGCGGCAGTACGGGACGCGCTCCAGGGTGATGGCCGGCGAGTCGAGGACCCGGATCGGGATCGTCGTGGTGGTCGGTTGCTCGGGGTCGTCGCCTTCGTCGCACAGCAGCTCGAACCAGCTCCGCGGGTCGTCCGCCGGCGGGTTGCCGATGGCCAGCATCCGGGCGTCGCCGGTCAGCAGGTTGTTGGTGCCGTTGCCGATGGTGCGGGCGATACCACCGGCCTCGTCCACCACGATGAGCAACTTCGGTGTGCCGTGAATGCCCTGCATCGCGGCCTCGTCGTTCTCGGGCGCCGTGAAGCCGTATGCGACGACCACGGCGTTGCCCCAGGTGTCTGGGATCTTCCACTGCACGGTGTCGCACCAGCCGGGGAGCTTGCCCCGGGCGACGACCTTGCGGATGTGCGGCCACAGCTGGTTGCGGACCTGCCGGAAGCGGGTGGCGGTCGTGACGATGACGGCGGTACCGGGCGGGTTGACGCAGCCCATCCAGGCGACCAGGCGGCCGGCCAGCCAGGTCTTGCCGACGCCGAACCCGGCCGGGACGGCCACCCGCTTGTGGTTGACCACCGCGTCGAGGACGGCGCGCTGCTTCGACCAGATCGTCTCGCCGAGGACGTCCTCCGTGAACCCTGACGGGGTGTCGGCCCACAGGCCGTAGAGGGTGCCCTGCTCGCGGCGAACTTCCCGGACGACGTAGCCGAGTTCCCTGGCCCCCAGGGTCTTCACCGTGGCCCGGCGGGCCGCCACGGGCGCGCGCAGCAGCAGGTCGGCGACGTTGGCGGCGTCCTTCGATCTCACGCCCTGGCCGGTGCTGCGCGCTGCTTCCGCCAGGACGTCGGCGGTGGCGGTGCGCAGCGGCGCGGCGGTGGTCGACATGCCGGGCACTGTGACCGGCGCGGCCGCCTTGCGTCGCGCGGTCTGGCCGCTCCGGTGCGCGTCAGCACCGGGTTGTGCACTCCTTCACCATCGCGTGCTGTCCGAGCACCTCGTACTGCATCACCGGGCCGTCCCCGTCGCGGGGGCGGCCTTCTTCATCCCCCCGGGCACCCGCCCGGTCCCGGCCGGACAACGGCCGGTTCGTCCTCTTCACCAAGGGGTACCGCATGTTCGCGGACGTCTTCGTCATCCTGCTGACCTGTCACTGGGCGGCGGACTACCCGGGCCAGAGCGATCACCAGGCGCGGCACAAGGCCGACCGGACGGTGCGCGGCTGGATCGCCAACCTGACCCACGCCTTGACCCACGTAGTGATCACCGCCGCGGTGCTGCTGATCGTCGGGCAGGTGCTGCCCGAAGTGGCCCCGGCGCCGGCGGCTGTCGCCCGCGGCCTGGTGTGGGTCGGGTTCAGCCACAGCCTGATCGACCGCAGGTGGATGGTTCGGTGGTGGATGGAGCACACCGGGCAGCGCGGGTTCCTCCGGGCCGGTGGCGCGGCGCACGTCGACCAGGCCGCGCACGTGCTGCTCGGGCTGTTGCCGGCCACGGTGTTGATCCGGCTTTGACGGCGGGGCCCGGACAGGATGCTGCTCCCGGGCCGGAGTGCCGTTGGCCCGGGAGCAGCGAGGGGGTGTGAGGTGCCGTGGAGGAGCGCCTCACACCTGTGTGTACGACGGCGGGGCCGGGGGCGTTACACCGTTCCGCCGGCGGTTTCGTCGTGGATCCTCTGTGCCTCGGCTTGGCGGGTTCGGGCGTGCTCGATCAGGAGTCGGTACTTCTGGACGTCGGCCAGCGCGTCTTCGACAGGCAGTTCGGCGATGCCGTGTTCGTGAGCGATGCGGGCCCGGGCGGGGCCGGCCACTGGTGGCTTGTCGGCCTCTTGGTCTTCGGGGAGGGGCTGGCCAAGTGCCGCGGTCCAAACGCGGCCCCAGGCCTCGCGGGTGTACCCGACCTTGGTCATGTGCCGGATGCGGCCTGGAGCGTAGGCCCACAGGGACAGGGCGGCGCGGTCGCGCAGCCTGGTGTACTCGGTGATCTCGCCGTTGGCCGCGTTGGCGATCTGTTCGGCGCGGTGGGCACGCGCGGTGGGGTCGGTGAGCGGGAGCAGCTCAGCGGCGACCTGGTCGACGGCTTCCTGCCGGACCTGGTCGAGGTCGGCCTGCGTCTTCTCGTCGGTGCGGCGCTTCGCGGCCAGCACGACCGTCGCTTCGCTGGCGGCGCCGGTCTGGGCGGCGATGGCCTCGTGGCTCATCAGGTAGGGCGGTTGCCTGAGTGCCACGATGGCCGCGTCCCGGGCCTTGCGTGCCTCGGTCTGCCGGGCGATGGCCTGCTCGGTGAGGATGCCGAACTTCGCGATGTCGCGCAGCGCTTCGTCGACCGGCTGCTCGACGATGCCGGCGGCGCGCGCGGCCTTGACGCGGTCGGGGCCGGCGGCGGGGGTGGGTGGGGGCACGTTGCCGCCCGCGCTCTTCCAGCCGAAGGCGCTGGCCTGGATGCGGGTCCACTGCATGCGGGTGCAGCCAATGGACTGTTCCAGGCCCCGGGTTCGGTGCCCCTCGTACGCCCACAGGGACAGGGCCGCGCGGTCGCGAAGCGGCTTGTAGGTCGTGATGTCGGCTTCCGCCTGGGTGAGGATCTCGACGGCGCGACGTGCCCGTTCGATGGGGTGGGCGATCGGGCCGAGTTCGCGGGCGACGGCCGCGGCCGCTTCCTGGCGAATCGACGGGAAGTCGGGGCGCTCGGGGTAGACGAACGCGGACTTGGACGGCATGGCGGTGGGCTCCTGGCACAGTCACGGCGGAGTGTGCGGTTCGGGAGCCCGCATCACGGAATCCACTAACTGTAACATCTGCAAGATTGAGCTATTCAGCAGCCGTTCAGCGCTTCGAGCAGGGCTGTCCGCTGCGCGTCGGTCACCCCCAGCTCCCACCGGGCTTTCGTTCGGGCGTAGCCGGCCGCGTAGGCGCAGCGGGCCGCCTTGTCGCCGCTGGGTCGCCACTGGTCGGGGCCGCGGCTTCCCTTGGCCCGGTTCACGGACGGCAGGACGGCAAGGAGGTTGTCCTCGTCGTTGGCGAAGTCCTGGCGCCACTGTTCGGTCCAGGTGTTCGCGCCGGCCGCCCAGGCGTCTCGCAGAGCGACTCGGTGGTCGATGTCGACGTGCTCGACGTCGGTGATCACGCTGACGCCGGTGTAGGGGTCGGTGAGGCGGCCGGACAGGACGGTGGTGCATTCGGTGGGCCGGTCCTGGGCGGTGGCCTGCTCGGTGAGGTCGCGCAGCAGGACGGCTTGGCGGGCGGTGCAGCCGTCGCCGTCGAGGTCTTCCCAGCCGCCGAACAGCGTGCGGTCGTATCCGGGCGCGGGGGCGGTCACGGCGGCCGGGAGTGCGTTGACGAGCCGCTGGTCGTCGTTGAGGGGCGGCCGCGGCGCCGGCGGGGCGGTGACCGCGCAGGTGGCGGTGACGACGAGCGCTGCGGCGAGGCGGGTGGCGAGACGGGTGGCGGGCACGGGCTTCTCCTGGTCGACGGAGCGGGGCTACCGGGTGGCCTGGTGCGTGCCCGAAGGTAGCGGGCGGCGGCTGTCGGCGGGCCACGCGGCACGGGGCCGAGCGACGGCGGGGCAGGTGCAGTAGGTGGTCGCCTCTCCGCACAACGGGCAGAGCTGGTGCCGGGGGCATTCGCCGTCCGCATGTGCCTCTCGGACACAGGGAAGGCCGGCCAGGGAGGTAGTCATCGGCGGGCTCCGATGGTGATGACGACCGGCACGCCGAGGGTGCGGCTGGTGCCGTCGGCTTCCAGGGTGCGCAGCTCCCCGGTGGGGTAGCGGGCGGGCACGTGGGCGGGGTCGGTGGGTCGGCGGACCTTCCAGCCGGCCGCGTAGGAGGCGGCGGGGTTCGCCTCGAACCACTGGTTGCAGTCCTGGCAGGCCGTCAGGAGGTTCGTCGGCCGGTTGATCGCCGGGTCGCTGCTGCCTCCCATGGCGCGGTTGGTGCGGTGCTGGATCGTCAGCGTGTTGCCGGTACCGCACCGCACGCACTGGTGGCCGTCCCGGGCGAAGACCAGGGCGCGAACGGCCTGGGACGGGCCGGTGTTGCGGGAGCGGGTGCGCGGCGCGGTCACGAGAGGGTGTCCTTCCTCCTCGGGCGCAGGCGGCCCGAGGTGGCGGGAAGATTGCAGGCCGACGAGGTCTTGTGTCACCCGCTGGCGTCCGTCGGCCAGCCCCGGACGTCAACGCTGACGACCTCCAGGTCCTCGGTGGTCTGGGTGTGCTTCTGGGGGTCGAGCTGGTCCATCCACAGCTCGGGATAGTCGTTGAGCCAGGCCATCAGGCCGTGCTGCTCGTCGGACAGGTGCCGGTGCTCGTCGTCGAAGAACTCGACGAGTTCGACGGGAACCGCAGCCAGAGGGACATCCAGGGCGAAGACGGTGGCCTCGATGACGGTCAAGCCGAGGGTGAGCGGGGCGGTCCCAGGCTCGGTCGGTTCGTTCGCTTCGATGCCGACGAGGGTGGTCCGGGTGGTGCGGTCGGTCATGCTGCTCCCTGCGTGGTTGGTTCTGCGCAGGGGACCAGGGCGGCAGGCCTTGTGTCGCGACGCCGGGTCGCCGCGGGCGCCGAGGCCTGCGGTGCACTCGTCACACGCGCCGCTGCGCCCCGCCGGCCCGGAGTGCTCTGGGGCGGGGCGCAGCGACCTGGTGGGGCTACTCGGCAAGAAGCGCGGTGGTCATGCGGTGGGACGGATGGCGGCGATTCGGACGTCGTCGGCGGTGAAGTTGCGGGGGCCGGCGATCGCCTTGGGGATGTCCGCGATCGTGGAGTAGCCGGGGGTGACCCAGACGCGTTGTACCCGAAGCTGGGGGTCGTCGGCGATGCGGTAGTAGGCGCGGACCTTGAAGGGTTCGCCGGCCGCGTAGGTGTCGGCGAAGGCGTCGGTCGCCGCGTTGAGGATTTCGATGTTCACGCTGGTGCTTCCTTCTCGGTGGTCCTGGTGACGATGACCGGTTGCAGGGTGATGGGGTGGGGTGCCCGACACCGGGCCGGGCAGCCGGTGGCTGGCCTGGCGTCAGTTCTGCAGGAGGTTGCCGGTGTCCATCGGCAGTACGGGGAGGTCCCAGCCGTCGGGCTGGTGGTGCAGAACGATCGAGACGAGCCAGTCCGGGCCCGACAGGGCGTGGACGTTGCCGTTGTAGATGTCCACGTCGTGGCGCTCGCCGTTGGGGAGGGTGCCGAAGATGATCCCGCTGAGGTGGTACCTGCCGGTGTTGGGCCAGGCGTCGTACTTGAGCCTGAGGGCGAATCCCTTGACGGGGCCGGCGGCGGTGGGGATCGGGGTGAGGCCGGGGGTGAGGTCGAGGTGCAGCGTGTAGGTCTGGACGGTTGTGGTGCTGACGTGCGGGTGTGCGGGCATGGCGGGGGGTGTCCTTTCGGTGGTGTCGGGCGCTCTCCCCAACACCAGAACTGTAACATGCGATAGATAATCTAGAACAGCTCGCGCCACGCTCCGTCTCCCTCACCCAGCCTGCGCCGCAACGCGACGAGCAGGGGCTTCGAGCGCAGCCACCGCAGCGGGTCACGCCCCATCGCCGCCATCTCCGAGCCGATGGAATCGTTGACTTCGTCCCACGCGTGAGTGTGCTCCGGCGGCAGGCCAACGATCGTCAGGTTGTAGGCATAGACATCAGCAATGTCCTCGGCCTGCCGCTCCAGGAACGCGATGATGTTGCGGCAGTACCGCAGCTCCATCTCCGTGATCCGGTGCCGATCACCATGCCGATCTACCCACCACGTCTCCTGGTCCAACACGTCACCGATGTCCGCGTCCGCGTCGTCGTCCGGGCCCATGCCCAACTCCTCTGTGGGAAGGGCCGGCTGCGCCTCTCTGGCGGGGCGCAGCCGGCCGGGTGGTGGGACGGTCAGCCGATCTGGAAGTTGAGTTCGTCAAGGGGGTCGTCCGGGTCGTCATCGGCGAACTGCCGAACGGCGCTCAGCGCATCGACCAGGGCCCGGTTTCCGCGCAGGTCGACGCTCATCCAGTCGGCGGTGCCGCATCGGAAGCGGACGTTGCCCGGGTCGAACTGGAATGCCGAGGCTGGTGCGTTGTGGGGCCGGATGGTGGGAACGGCGATGTGGTCGACCGGGGCGCCCGCGACATGGACGTCGGCCAGGGCCGCGCACAGGATCTCGCGGGCTTCGTCCAGGCGACGTGCGTGCAGACGCTCCTGTACGGCGTGGAGGAGTTGGATCAGTTGGAGGGGGTCGAGGTCGTTCAGGTCGGACATGCTGAAGCCGCGCGCCTTCCGGGTGGCCTCGGTGTCAGGGCAGGCCCGACAGTCGCCAGCCGGAGGCTGGTGGTAGGCCAGCACGCGGTCGGCGATGTAGGACCGCACGGTGGCCGGGGCGTGAAGCGCCGCGTCGGTGACGCGCTCGGCCCAGACGTGGCTCTGGCTGTCGTCGAAGGGCCCGGAGTCGAGCAGGTGGAAGCGGATGCGCGGGGCGCTCTGGGTCTGCGGGTTGTTCGCGCTGTACAGCAGGACACCATTGACGGACACCCGGATGTAGGTCTCGCCGGCGTCGTCGTCGCTGTCGATGATGAGGTCGATCTCCGGTGGTGCGTCCTGTTCCGCCAGATCGGCGCAGTGTTGGCCAACGACAACGGAGGCAGCGAGCAGGGAGGCGAGTGTGCTGGGCAGCAGCATGGGACGTCCTATCGGGTTTCGGGTGGGCGGGGTGTCCGGATCGGGGAGGAGGGACGTTGGGTTCTCGTCGTGGGTAGTCGGGAAGGGGCCGCCGCCGCGCCGGCGGCGGCCCTGGGGGGTTCAGCGGGGTCCTTCGGATGGTCAGAACAGGGTGTTGTGGGCCGGAGTGCGAGGGGGCCGCTTCGGGGCGGGCGGGGCCGGTCTGGCGGCGGGTACTGGCGCGCCGAAGAGGGATTCCGTGCCGAAGTTGTCGGCGACGGCCGGGACCGGGCGGTCAGCGGGCCGGACGTCGAAGAGCGGGGGCGGCGTGTCGGCGTCGAAGTCGTGTTCCTTCATGCGTGTCCAGTCGCGGGGCACGGCTTGGCTCTCCTTCTGGTCAGTGGGTCCGGTGTCGGGTGTGGGCGGTGCAGGGGCACCGGCCGGGGTCGTCGTGCTGGGCGTGGACGGTGACGTTGGCGCGGGGGGTGGCCACGAGGTCGGCCGGGCCGCCGAGGTGCCACGGGCCGGGCCCGCCGGCCGGGAGGGTGAGCACGACGCCGTGCAGGAAGTGACGGCGGCCGAACCACCTGTTGCTGACGGTGTCGCTGGTGGCGACGAGCATGTGGCCGCCGTCGTGGTACTCCACCACCGCTCCGGGCTTGATCTCGTTGGCCGGGGTCATCGCCTCGGTCCTTCCTGGCAGGCCTCGTGTTGGCCGCTGGCCATCGGGGGTGTCCCTTCCGTGCGTGTTCGGGGCTCCCCGAACAGGGGTTGGCGCGGGTGGATCGTGCTGCGCCGTGGTGGGTTGTGTCGTGTGCTGGTCGGCCCCGGGGTGGCGCCCCGGGGCCGGAGCGTGGGTCAGCAGTTGGCGGCCGGCGGGTAGGTGTCCGGGTCGGGCGCCTGGTCGGTGTCGTACAGGTGGCGAACGGTCGCGGCGGCGGCGGCCGGGGTGCGTGCGGTGACGCCGTAGGACTGGAAACCCTGGTCGAGAAGGGTGATGGTCAGGGTGTTGCTGGCGGTGGCGCAGGCCGGTTCCGGGAGGACGCGGGCGATGGTCATCGCGCCGGTGCTGTCGATGTGGATGGCCACGCGCATGGGCTGGTCGGCGAGCGGGGCCGGGGCGATGAGGATGGCGGCTGTGATCAGGCGCAGCAGCATGGGACTTCTCCGTTTGGGCGTGGCGGGGCCTGCCGGTGGGTGGCTGGCCTTGGGAAGGTGTGGTGGAAGGCTCGAACGGCGAGGGACGTGCGCGGGGCGCAGCGGGCCGCCGGAGGTCCGGGGGTGCGTTGGTCGCGTTGTGGTTCGTGGGGCCGGTGCGCGGTGTGTTCAGCGTCGGCCCGATCGGGGGCGCCCCTTTCGGTGCGGGCGCCCCCGATGGGGGTGATTCGACTGTGGCCGGCTACGCGGCGACGTGGAGGCTGGTGTGTGCGGCCGTGGCCCGCTCCAGGGTCTTCTTCGCCCCGTTCAGCTCGGCCCGTGTCGCCTCTCCGGTGTTGCCGTTGAACGTGTCCAGGAAGCGCTTTGCGTATTCCGCGAGCATGGCCATGACGGTCGTGTCGCCTTCGACCACCAGGGAGATCGACCGGCCCCGTCGGACGGGCTCGCTGGCGTCGAAGGCGAGGCGGAGGGCGAGGCAGTCCGGATCGATGTCGTCCTGGCCCTGGACCGCGCCGGTGCCTTCCAGCCATCCGGCGAACGCGCCGGGCACGCTCACCTTGGCCAGGAAGCGCGGGGCCGGCTGCTGCGTCTGTGCGCGTTCAGCCCGAGGAATTGTCAGGGTCATGATGGGTGTCCTTTCGGTTGGGCGGATGCTCTCCCGCCCGGGGCCGTTGTGTCGGCCGGCGTGGTTCCCACAGTAGGGGCAGCAACCCCAGAAGTGCAACACGAGAAAGAAAGTTCATCTTGATTCGCAGATCTGCTTGTTGAACGACTTTCAGGTGTTACAGTTCTTTCAGCGGCGGGGACAGCACCCGCCAATCGAAAGGACACCCCATGCCCACCACCACACAGACCAGCCACGACCTCGAAAGCAACATCAGCAAGCTGCGCGCCCAACTCGACCAGGCCGTCACCCAGCTCGTGCTCAACCACTTCCCCAAGGGCATCATCAACCCCTACGAGGGCTCGACCCCCGGCCGCGTCTGCCTCCAGTGGGAGAACTCCGACCGCTCCCTGGAGACCGTCATCACCAACGGCGCCGATGTGTGGATCACCGCCGACCTCCCGGAACTGGAGATCGACGCCCTGATCGACGCCGCACTGGGCGTCGACGCCCACCGCTACGAAAGCCCCCACACCCGCAGCGGACACACCGGCACCATCACCGAGGCCTACACCGACCGGATGATCTTCATGGACCACGAGGACGGCACCCCCGCCCGCCACCACGTCGTCCGCGCCGGCGACGGCACCGCCCGCGCCAGCCTCGACCGCATCCCGCTGGACAGCACACTGCTCGCGCTCGCCACCCTGCCCGGATTCCTCGGCATCAGCCGCGTCACCGCCACCCGCTGATCCCCGCTGCGCCCCGGAGCCGACGCCCGGGGCGCAGCACCCCGGCCGGGCCAGCACCCGGCCCCCTCCGGAAGGACACCCCTGATGCTCGACCAACTGCACCCTCATGTAGCCGACATCCTGGCCGCACAGCATGCCGCCGGCCTGACCGCCACCATCGAACCGGCCACCGGCGGCGGCTACCAGATCCACCTGCCCGGCCCGTTCGGCACGTACGCGCTCGTCGGCGGTGACGAGGTACTCCCCGAGGCCGACGAAGAGCCGACCGCCCTTCACGCTCAGCTGTACGACTTTGATGGCGAGTTCCTCGACGTCGTGTTCCACCGCTGCACCGACAGCACGTGCGGACAGCCCGGATGCGGCAAGGACGCCTCCCTGGACCCGGCGCCTCTGGCGGCCGCCCTCGCCCAAGCGATCGACGGCCGGCGGCCCGGCTTCATCCCGAGGGGCTCGCTGTTCTTCAACCAGGAGGGCATCCGGTTCACCGGCTACTTCGACCGGGCCAGCCACGAGGTGCGACTCGTCCGGGACTTGCTTGTCGATGTCCCCGAACTCGTCCACGCGGAGCCGGCCGCGACGCTCGGGGACGCGGAGAACGTCCTGCGCAAGCTCGGGTACGCACTGGCCAGCGAGTGGGCGGGCCCGATGCTTGACGGCTGTCTCTACTGCTACCTGCTGCGCCCCGGCGCGTAGGGCCCGCCCGGGCCGGCCGCCGCCGCGTCGCGGCCGGCCCGGGTTCGCCGTGCCCCGAACTGTTCCTCGCGCGCATGCGCGTGCGCGTAGGGACGGTCGCAAAAGTCGCAAAAAGCACATGTTCTTCACAACTCGATGGCCTTGGAGGCCTGCATGTCTGTTGGTATGCCCGTTGCCGTGGTGAGTGGTCCGGTCGTCCGCCCGGGCGTCCGGACGGTGACCCGGCTACTGGACGAGAAGGGCGAGTTCTCGGTGTGGGAGGAGGGTGGCCGACCGGGGTTCTCGGTGGCGTCGGTGAAGCCGGGGAGTGAGGTACCCGGCGCCACAGTGCGGGTCTGGTGGACTCGACCCACGAAGCCGGAGGAGGAGCCGGCCGTGGTCGTCGCCGAGCGGCTGGCGATGACGGAGCGGCTGCGCCGGTTTCTGGTCGCGAACCGGTACGCGGTCCGTTCCGCCCACGACCGGTTGTCGCTGTTGCTGCTCAGCCCGGTGGCGCAGCGGGTCAAGGACGGTGTGGCGCAGCACGAGGAGACGGGAGTGGTGACGGAGCACGATCGGGCGGTGGTGTATCTGCCGATGCCGATTCAGGCCGCCCGTTGGGACATGGGGGTCTGGAAGGGATGGAACGCGAACCTTTCGGGCTTCGTGGGCGCGGAGCAGGTCATCGAGGTGATCCGGTGGGCCGAGGGGAAGGCCAAGCCGGTGGTGGTCGGTGGCGAGGGGACCGTGTGGATCGGGGAGGCGACGTTGTACCACCCCCAGTCGGACCGACCGGCGACGGAGCGGTGGACGCCGTACGCGGTGCCATGGGAGTTCATCGAGCTGCGGCGGGAGCACCGGGATGTGTCACGGCGGTGTGCCGAGGGGCTGCTGTCGCACCCGGGGCGGTATCTGGTGGAGATGTTCGGCGACACGGTCGGCGGACGCCTTGATTCACTGTCGGCGCAGGACAGGGACGAGGTGATCGCGTCGATGGAGATCTTGCTGGAGTTTCGGTTGGTCCAGGTCGAGGCGAACGGGGCGGGCACGGTTCGCGCGTGGCGGCACGGCGGCGGCGTGACCGTGTGGACGCCGATCACGCGGGGGTAACTCCGCTGGGGGTCCTGGGTTTTGTGACGCCCGCCACCCTATTCCAAACTATCTATCGCATGTTACAGTTCTGGTGTTGGGGAGAGCACCCGACACCACCGAAAGGACACCCCCATGACCATTGGTCTGACCAATCCCGACGCCCTCATCCACCAGGTGGCGGAGCCGTACAGCCTCCTTGAGCTCGCCCAGGCCGGGGCGACGGAGCTCGGCCCCGACTGGACGCCCGGGGAGAAGTTCAAGTCGGGCACGCTGACGCATGTCAGCGGCGTCGTCGTGTACTTCGAGGAGGAGTACGAGGAGTACGGCCGGGGCAGTGGGCAGATGCCCGTCGTGTGCGACGCGGGCCCCGTCGAGATCGACGCGAACGACCGGTTCATCCGTCGGTACGAGCCGGGCGACGAGATCGAGGTCGACGGCGACGTCGAGTTCCCGATCGCCTGGGTGCCGCTGACGGTCTTCGCTCGGAACATCGCCCAGCACGCCCGCGACCTGCTGGCGCTCGCGGAGCGCAGCAGGGTCTCCAGCCGCGTGTCCTGAGCCCCCGCCGCCCTGGGGCCCGCGCCCGCCCGTACCGGTGCGCGCGGGCCCCCCACGGGGCTGACCGCTCTCATCCGTCGTCACCTCCCAGGAGAACCAGAATGTCTACGCACAGCACCACCCCGCGCGCCGCCGGCCACGGCCGCATTCCCCAGCACCCGGAGCAGGCCGACCAGCACGCGGCGCAGCCGGTGACGACCCTGCCCGGGGCCGTCCTGCGGCTCCAGGCCCCGCCGCCCGCTTTCCAGCCGGCGGACGACACCGACCTGATCCCGCCCGGCCGCTCCGTCTTCGACACCATGCCGGGCCGGCCGCTCAACCACCGCACGCTGTGGAAGGCCCCGGCCGACATGCCCAGGGGCGACTACCTCATCGAGCTGCGCAACGGCCCGCGCTGGGAGCAGCCGCCGAGGGACTCACCTCAGACGCTGTCCCGGGGCCGGGTGCTGCGCATCGTGCGCGAGCACATGGAGTCCGCGCCGCTCACCCGCGCCTCGATCACGGACACCGGCACCGTGTACATCTCCACCGGCGCTCTGGCCGCACGGTACCTGCCCCTGAACCCGTACCGGCCGGAGGACGGCCGCCAGGCCTCCCCGGAGGACGCCACGGCTGCGGCCTACCTGGTGGAGAACCACGACCCCGCCCGGGAAGCGGAGGTGCGCACCGGCGGGTTCCTCGCACAGGAGTTGCGACGGCTGATCAACGACTTCAAGGGCGCGGCCGCACTGGAGCCGAACGGCACGATCCGCTTCACGTTCACGTACGGCATGGGCGCCGGCGAGCCGGGGCCGGTACTGGCCGCGACGCCCGTCACCGACCCCGGGTACACGCGGTGCGCCCAGTGCGACCTGTGGGCCCGCGAACACCTGACCTGGGGTTACCACAGTTGCGGGACCTTCGTCTGGCCCACCACCTGATCGCGGCCTCACCCGGGGGCGCCCCGCCCGTTCGGGGCGCCCCGCCCCCCGGTGGCCGGTGCGCACACCCTCTACATCGCGACTTCCGGCGGCAACTGCCTCGCAAACGACGGTTGGCCGAACACAAGCGGTCAGGTGTTCGCCGACGCGCGAGGGCGTCTCCATGGCGCAGGTGTACGCGAAAGCTGTCCGCCGCGGCCCCCCTGACCGACTGGCGGATCGGGGACGTCCTCGCCCTGCACGTCGGCGCGGCCGCCGCCGAGACCTACCGCCGCCGGCGACCTCGCTTCCTGAGACCGACCGTTTCCGACCGGCCGACAGTGCGCCGCACTAACGGCCTCCCACCCTTCGAAAGGAACCTTCGATCATGCCCCGTAGCGCCCTGCAGACGGCCCGTGCCGTCGCCCGCCTGCTCGGTGACAGTTGGGTGGCGGAGAGCGCGGCCAGCGCCACCACCGCCGTCCTCGCCGGCCCCGACGAACTCTGCATGATCCTCTCCACCGGGAGCGCCGCCACCGTACGGATGGACGTCCGTCTCGACGCCCGACTCGCCTGGCCGAACCACAGCGAGCGGATCCGCAGCGTCACCGGCACCGCCGGCGGCGTAGTCGACCTGGCCGAAGAGGTCACCAGCAGGGTGCTACCCGCCTGGCGTGCGCAGCGGGCCGTGCTGATCCGAAGGACCGATCAGGCGAGGAACGCGGTCGATGCCGTTGCACTCCGGATCGTCCGCCTGATCCCGTCGGCCACGGTCGATCTCGATGGCCGGGCATCTACCGCCTCGGTCCGGTGGCCGGGTGGTGTGGCCCACCTGCGCTGGCAGAGTGACGGCTCCGTGACGCTCAGCAGTCTGCAGATCAACGACTTGGACCAGAGCGTCGGGATACGACTGCTCGCGACCCTGGCTTTCTTGGAGAACGCCCGGCCGGCCGACCCGGCGCGCCCCGGAGCTCTCCTCTCCTGACCGACCGGCGGCCGCGCCCACGGGCTCACCGCCCGGGGCGCGGCCGTGCTGTCATACCCCTACGAACCACCCGTTCAGGAGTACGCCATGGCGCGCTCCAACATCACCCATCGCTGCGGGCATACCTCCCGGCCGAACATCATCGGCTCATACAAGAACAGGACGCCTTCCGTCTTGAAGTGCAGAGAGCCCTGGGGCGTGTCGCCCCAGGGCCCTTGTGCTTGTCGCCATTCCGGCCAGTGGGTCAGCCGGCGATCCGTGTGACCAGGACGTACACCCCGCCGGCGACCAGCATGCCGAGCGCGGTACCGGAGACCACCTGACCGATCGTGTGCTCGCGCACCTGCACACGGGCCCAGCTGATGACGGGCACCAGCAGGAGGCCAGCCAGCCACCACCAGCTGTACTCGATGGCGAGCATCGTGAAGGCGCCGGAGGTGACCGCGGCGTGGACGCTGATCTTGTACCAGCGGGTCACGGGCCAGACGGCGGTGATGGTCGCGCACATGGCGGCCGTCAGTGCCACCATCGATGCCGGCGCGGACGTCGCCATCTCCAGTACGACGCCGGCGGCCGCCGAGGCGCAGATCACCGGCAGCACGGTCATGCGCTTCACCCGGTCCGTCAGGTGCCGCTCTGACCATCGGCCACCGGACCGGGCGTAGACGATGTAGAGCATCGGGACGGCGCCGGCAAACAGGATGGCCAGCGCCGCCCAACCCAAGCCCTTCCAGGCGTGATGCAGTCCGAAGGTCAGTGACACGAAGATGATGACCTTCAGCGGGTCCACCCAGTCGCTGATTCGGCGTCCCCAGCGCCACGCGGCGGACCGCGGGGGCTCCTGCATGGTCTGGCCGGTCGGCTCTGCTGGTTGTGTCTTCGCGCTCACTGCGCGGTTCCCTCCGGCGGTGTGGGTGTTGGTCATCGGGTCGTCTTGTTGTAGGCGCGGGCCACGTTGGTGGCCCAGAGGATATCGAGTGACGGGGCGCGGAGTTCGGGGCTGCCGGGCAGCTGAACATCAACCGCCAGGTCGCCGGCTGCCTTCTGTTGAAGGGCGGCCCGTGCCCGGATGGCTTCGCTGGTGGGGTCCTGGCTCGCTGCGCCGATTCCCAGGTTCATGAAGGCGTCGCGGATCACGAAGGCTCGATGGGCGACATCGATCGTCAGGTCCCCCGTGGTGAAGATTCCGCGGACGCGCGAACGCTGGTCACCGAGGTTGAGGTTCGGGAACTCGCCGATGAGGGCCGACCAGAGGGGGTAGAGCACCCACATGGCGCGCTGGTCCCGGAGGTAGCGGCTGAGGCCGCGGACGGGGGGCAGGACCAGGCCGATGATGATCAGCAGGATCGACGTCGCGACGGTGAGATCGAACAGCAGGTCGACATTCGGGTTGTGACCGAGTCCGCCGATGGTGATGTAGGGAAGACGTTCGACCACGTAGAGGGTGCCGAGGGCGCAGCCGGCGGTCAGCGAGGTGACGCCGGCACGGACGAGGCCCCGGGGGATGGCTCGGCGGGCGGTGCCGAACGTCTTGGCGCCGAGGGCCATCGCGGCACCAAGGTAGGCGTAGAAGATGGCCTGGTAGGCGATGACGGCCGGCTCGCCCTGGTGGTCGGTGAGCAAGTCTTCCGGGTCCGGGGTGACCTCGCGGGGCAGGACAAGGAAGAAGAGCAGCAGCATGACGACGGAGGCCGCGGCGGCCAGAGGCAGGTTGGCGCGCGCTCGGCCGCGGCCGCCGCGGCCGTGGACCGCGTAGAGGTAGTCGAGCAGGTAGGCGATGCTGCTCATGCCGAGGAGGTGGCGCAGCAGGACTGGCAGGCCGGTGATGATGTCGTTCAGCGCCACGTTGACGGCGCCGACGCCGAGGGCCAGGCCGAGGGTGCCGATGGTGATGCACAGGGACCGTGCCGTGCGTCCGGAGCGCAGCGCCGCGGGAAGGCGCCACACGGAGATGGCGACCAGGGTGGCGGGGATGAACAGGAAGATGACGTGGTTGATCATGCGGCTCTCCTCCACCCGAGGATCTTGCGGACGGGGAAGCTGAGGCTGCGGAAGAGTGCGCGGCCCTGCTGGGTGCTTCCCTCGTCGGCGCCGATGGCTTCCGCGAGCAGCAGGGCCATCATCTCGGCCTGGGCCTCTTCGATGCGGTCGTAGCCGTCTCGCGTGAGCAGGAGGCTGCTGACGAGGCTCTCGTCGAGATCGGGGAAGATCGACGCGAGGATGTCCCGTTCGACGCGGCACGTGTGTCCCCAGATCATGTGTCCCAGCTCGTGGAGAATGATCAAGGTCTGGTGAGGAAGGCTCGTCGTCCGCTTGTACAGGATCACGTCGACGCTTGGCAGTCGGACCCAGAGCCCGGACGGCACGTCGGGGCCCGCGTCATCGGGCAGCGGCTCAAGCTTGATCTGCCGGCCGCGCTGCGCCACAAGGGCTTCGATGAACGGTTCGATCTCGAACGGGTCAGGGATGGGCAGCTCCGCTAGGAGTTGCTCGCACTCTCTGCGGATCGTGCGGGGGACTGGCATGTCGTGTCGAACCTCTGCACCTCACGTGGACATAGGTTCGAAATTTAAACACATTCAGAACCGGGCGCCCCGGGAATACTACTTAGAGTCACCATTCCTTGATCGCCCGATCGCGTTACCCGCGGCCTCCTCCTCCAGTTCCATCAAGCGCTGGGCCATGTCTGTCAGGACCTGGAGGTTGCTGGGGCTGAGGGTGGTGGCGCGGGCCAGCAGGCCGAGGCTGGCCTCGGGTGTGGCGTCGCCCGTCTCGACTTCGGCTCCGATGACGGCACCTGAGGGGCCGCGCAGGCTGGCGAGGCTGTTGAGCGCCTCCAGCTGGCGATTGACGGCCTTCGCCTGGGCGTCGGAGGTGAAGTACGCGGCGCCGTTGGTGAGGCCGAACAGGCGGCCCACCGCGTCGAGCGTGTCGACCGTCGGGTTGACCGGGGCACCGGTGGCACCGCGGCCGCGCCTCATGTAGCGAAGGGCACTCTCGCTGAGAACGCCGCCAGAGCGCTTGGCCAGTTCCGCGAGGCCGACCGGACTGTTCGGGTCCCGGCGGGCGTTTTCGAGCCCGATGAGGTGCGCCAGCCGCTGGGCGATCACGTCGGCCCGCCGCTGGGCCGTTTCTTGGGGAGTCACTTCGGTCACTGAGAGTACCGCTTTCGCTTCTACACAACGCTCAAAGCATACCCGTGGTCATTGTAGTGCGGTACTTGACCGCGCACCGCCAAACTTACGGAGTGGCATTGAGCAGCAACTTTGTGGTTATGTCGCATACGGCCGCACTATAGTGAGGCCATCGGGGGGGTCGCTCCGGCCTGAGCATCGACGGGAAGTGCCAGATGGTTACACGTTTCCTCTGGCGGGGAGGCGAGACGCCCTGCGGCATGCGCACCGCGCCTCGCACGAACGGCCGACTTCACCGCTTACCTTCAACCGCCGGCCACGACCCTGCCGACGCGGTACGCGCTGCAGGTGGCGCACGCCGATGGAACCCCGTCAACCACCTTGGCGTCACTGCTGAAGGTGGCCCCTCGATCCTGGCCGCCGACGAGCGCGAGGCCAGGCAACGCCAGTCGACCAGCGCACCGCGCTCCAGCCGGTCGACCATAACTGTAACGCTTGAGATCAACATTGCTCGAACGTGTGGTCGAATCTCTGTTTGATCCCTTGCCATCCCCAGACCAAGGGCGGTCCCTGATCGTGCTCCTGTCCACCTCCAAGTCCGCCGGCCGAGGCACCGACGACCTCGACGAGATCGAGCGGTTCGCCGCGGCCGCAGCCGAGGCCACGAACGCGCACGATCGCAAGGCGGCACTTGGCATGCTGTACGCGGCTCTGCGCGACGCGGTGATCCGCGACATCCGGGGACGCGTGGACAGCATGGTCACCGCGGAGGATCTCGCCCAGGAGACCTGGGTCCGGGTCGCTCGGTCGATCGGTCAGTACTCGGCCCGCACTGGTGGGTTCGTCCCGTGGCTGTTCTCGATCGCGCGCAACCTGGTCGTCGACCACTACCGCGCCCTCGGCCGGCGGGCCCCGGAGATCCTGAGCTCCACGCCGGTGGAGATCGAGGCTCCGTCCGACGACGAGACCCCGGAACAGCTCGCCGAACGACGCGAGCTCGCGGCTGAGTTGAAGGTCCACCTCGCCAAACTGCCTACCCGCCAGCGCGAGGCGGTGTACCTGCGCGTGTGCGTCGGGCTGAACACTGCGCAAACTGCCACGCTCCTCAGCACCCCGCTGCGCCCGACTTCCGAAGGCTCGGTGCGGGTCCTTCTCCTGCGCGGACTGCGTAAACTCTCCGAGATCCTGCCGGATAATGAACTCACCCAGCCCTTGGCCGATCCTCTCCTTGCGCCCGCCCTTCTCACCGAGGATCGTGCCGCACGCGATGTGATCCCGGTGTAGCAACGAGATTGGACTACGAATGCGACGTGCACAGAGAGCTGCCGACCGCCTTTGTAGGACCCTGGACGGTGGCACTGGGGCGCATGACAGGCCGACGCGCCATGCGGTGGCCGCCGGCCGTTCGCTGCGCCCGGCCGAGGCGTTGAACGAAGCGGCGTACCAGTCCGGTCTCCAAGCCATGTTCGACGCTGTGGACGACTCGTTCCTACCCGGCCAGAACGAGGCCCCGGGTGAGAGCGCCGCGTCCGAGGGCTGGGACTCGCCTCCCACGGTCCGGTCGGCGCGGAGTCCCGCAGGGGTGCGCGTCGTGGCCGCCAGCGTCTTCGATCTCGACGATGCCGCCATGGCGAAGATCGTGCAGCAGGCCGAGCGTGTGGTGGCCAAGGCCGAACGGCACGACCGCCTCGCCGCCGGCGACAGGTAGCGATGCAGGACTTCCCGGTCGTGCTGGTCTCGTCGGACATCGACGCTGACGCAACTCTGATCGTGAGGAACGGCCGGAGTTTCCTGGTGGTCAACGCCAGGCAGTCGTTCGACTCGGCCGTCAACGCCGCACACTCTGTCCTTCGGCAGGACTTCCCCTCCATGCACCCGGACGAGGTCCGCCGTGTCATCCGCCGGGCACTGCCGGATCTGGCCGACTTGAACCGCCGGCTGGGAGTCGGCGAGGCGCCACCCCCTGTGCGCACGGTCAGACCGGAACGCCTGTCCCGCCCGGCCCGTTCTGCGCCCCCTGCTGGCCGCCGCGTGGCCGTGGGCAAGGTGCTGGCCGCCGCGACGATCGCGGCCTTGGGCGTGGGGGTCGGCTGGAGCGTGCCGCGCGCGGCCACGCCGGCGGCTCCTCCGGCCCCGAACCCGACGTTCACCTACGCCAACGATCCGGCCTTTCGCCAGTTCGCCGAAGCGGGCCAGATGCGATGCACGCCGATCGGGCCGATGCAGGCGCGCTGCACCGATGTGGACCGGTTGGTGATGTACTCCGAGGCCGCGGTATCCCCGACCTCGGTCGCGTACTCGTTCTCGTACGGGCGTGAGCGAATCTTCGTGATGGCCTTCCACACGTCCGCAGATGCCCGGGAGTGGGCCGGCGAGGCCGGTACGCGAGGTGCCCTGCCGCACCTGATCCTGGCCTCCAGGTTCGTACTCTGGGGCTCCGACGCGCCGCGCCTGGAGGAGTACCACCAGCTGATCATGCAGTCGGTGGCGCAGGAGCAGCAGAGCGCGGAGAAGGCCGGACTGACGCTGGGGATGCCGGAGCGACTGGGTGCGTTGGCGTTCGGGACGCTGGGGATATCGCAGACCCGTGTCGCCAACGCGGAGGTCCAGCCGAACGGCAGGATGTCCGGGCTTCTCGCAGCTGTACGGCTCGTGCTGGGCGGTGACCGTGAGAAGGACGGTGCGCCGGAGGTCGGTGCCCTGGCGGACGGATCCCTGGTAGCGGCACTCCTCGGCAGCAAGGCGGCACCCGCCCCGACGTCTGGAACGACCGCGCCGTCGCCGTTCCCGGAGTCGACGCCAATGCCGTCATCCTCGGCCTTCGACGACTCGTCCACCGAAGTCGCCCCGAAGGAGTCGGTGCCACCGCGGCCCGCCACCAAGCCGGGTCCGGGCCCGGAGTCACCAGCTGGCGGGCCCTCCCCTTCACCGACTCTCACCCCTGAATCCGCTTCGACGTCGGCATCTTCGTCCATGTCGCCAGACGGGCCTCCGCCGGGCCTGGATGGACAGGAGCCTCCGCCGGTCGTGGAAGGCGAGAAGTCACCACCCACGTCTCCGGCTCCGGAACCGACGCCACCGGGTCCGAGCACAGTGCCTACGCCCGTACCGACGTCCCCGCCAGACCCGCTCCCAACCCCGGAGGGGTCACCGTCGCCACGTCCGGGTCCAACCGGGTCGGCTACCGCGACGAGCAGCACCACACCCGCGATGGCGGCGACGCCGGCCCCGGGAGCAGCGAGCTCCAAGGGGGCCGGCGCCGAAGAAGCCGAGCGCTAGAAGGGCGGCTGCTGCCCCGACCAGGTGCCGGTACCCGGGTCCGAGCTCCACGGGTCTTCGCCGCCACCGGCAGCGGCGGGCGGCGGGGCGGACCGGTTGGCCCGGGTCACCTTCGCGGTCGCCGAGCGCAGGCTCGGACCCACCTCGTCGACCTCGACCTCGAAGACGACGCGCTTCTCGCCGGCGGAGGTCTCGTAAGAGCGCTGGCGCAGCCTGCCCTGGACGATGACGCGCATGCCGCGCTGCAGCGACTCGGCGGCGTTCTCCGCCGGCTGCCGCCAGAGGTTGCAGGTGAGGAAGAGGCTCTCGCCGTCCTTCCACTCGTTGCTCTGGCGGTCGAAGGTCCGGGGGGTGGACGCGATGCGGAACTTCGCGACTGCCGCTCCCGAGGGGGTGAAGCGCAGTTCGGGGTCGTCGACGAGGTTACCGACGAGGGTGATGGCGGTCTCGCCTGCCATGGGTGATGTTCTCCTTGGGGTGGATCAGCGGCCGACGCGGGTGGCGGCGAGGGCCGCGATCTTCTTGCGAGTGAGGGGGCCGGCGATGCCGTCCGCCTTGCCGAGGCCGGTGTTCCTGCGGATGACGGAGTTGACGGCGTCGCTGGTCATCGGGCCGTAGTAGCCAGTGGCCGGGATCGCGTAGCCGATCCGCTTGAGCTGCTGCTGAAGCTCCTTCACGGCGGGGCCGCGCATGCCGGACTTGAGGACGACGGGCTGGGTGGTGACGGCGGAAGCCGCGCTGGCGATGCGGGCGCGGGTCTTGGGGCCGGCGACGCCGTCGGCGGCGCCGAGAGAGGGGTTGAGGCGGATGAAGGCGTTCACGGCCGCGGTGGTCTGCGGGCCATAGAAGCCGGTCTCAGGTAGCAGGTAGCCGATAGCGGTGAGCTGGCGCTGGAGGGTGGCGACCTCGGTGCCTCGGGCGTCCGGGCCGAGCGAGCCGGCCGCCTGGTTGCCGTTGTTCTGGGCGGCGAGGGAGGCGATGCGGGCCCGGGTCTTGGGGCCGGCGACGCCGTCGGCGGCGCCGAGTTCGGGATGGGCGCGGATCACGGAGTTGACGGCGGCCGTTGTCTCGGGCCCGTAGACGCCGTCGACGACCAGGTGATTACCGAGCTTGTTGAGCTGCTGCTGCAGGTCTCGGACCTCGGTGCCGCGCGCGCCGGGGGCCAGTGCGGTGCCCGGGGCGCTCGGAGCGGGGTCGCCGGGGGTGGACGGGCCGGTCGGGGTGGGCGGCGGAGTCCCGCTGCCGGGCGGGGTGACTGGCTTCGCGTCCTCGGGCAAGGTGAGGGTCTGGCCGGGCTTGATCTCGTTGGGGTTGGTGATCTGGGGGTTCGACCTCAGGAGGCTGGGGACGGAGACGCCGGCGAGAAGGGCGATGGCGGACAGGGTGGCCCCGGCCCAGACCACCACGCGCCGGACCGTGCTCGGCTGGGCGGTGTCGCCGGTGGCGGAGCGGGCGAGGGAGAGCAGGGTCGCGAACGCGATGTTCCCCGGATCACCATGATGGTTTTCGGGGACATGCTGGTGACCTGCCCAACCCCTGAAGGCGTTCCAGGCGGCGAAGCTCATGCGGACACCGTTGCCGGCTCCGTAGGAGGCCGGGTAGGCCGCCCAGCGGGCCGGCCCGTCGAGCGGAATGCCGTTGTGCTGGCGCTGCCAGGCCATGAACTCCGCGAGGTCGCGCAGTGCCCAGTCCGGTGCCTCGGGCCAGTAGATGTGCTGGATTCCGCGGGCCGCCCAGGCCTGGTGGGTACGCGGGTCGCAGGTGCCGATCAGTTCGATCTGGATCGCCCCGGCCGTATTCGTCTCAACGCCTCCGGCCGCGTTGACCAGTGCCCGGGCGGAGTGGTCGAACGGGAAGTGCTGCCGGAAGACCAGGCGACGCGCGGTGAAGTCCGCCTTCGCCGTGACGTGCGGCGCCTCGCCGCCTCCGTTGTAGTCGGGCCAGCCGGTGCCCTCGGTGGTGTGCAGGATCCCACGGGTCGGGTTCATGAAGCTGCCCGGGTAGTGCTCGGCGAACCACTGCGAGCGGTCCGCGCCCGGGTAGAGCGTGTCGGTCATGCTGCGCCCCTCTGGTCGGTCGTGAGGGGCGCAGCGTCGCGGCCCGCGGGGGTTAGTGTCGCGAGCTGTCGACGGGGTCGGGAGGGTACTCCAGGGCGTGGAGTGTGACGGCCAGGCGGTCGGCGAGTTCGTCGGCGTCGATCTCGTCGGCCGGGGCGGTCGCTGCGGTTGTGGCGTCTTCGGCGGGGGTGTCCTTGGCCCAGTGCTGGCGTTGGCGGCGTTCCAGGAAGAAGCTGATGGCCTTGAAGTCGGGGGTCGCGCGGTCGGTGGTGGTCTCCTCGACGATCTGGCCGGTCTCGGGGTCGCGGAACTTGCGGGTGACTTCCTTGGTGACGAAGCCGCCGTTGATGAGCCGTCGCAGCTGGACGATGGCGCCGGCGTTGGCGATCTCGCGGGCTTGTTCGATGCGTTCGTGGAAGGCGAGGTAGTCGTCCTCGGCCGGTTGGGGCGGCTGGCCCTGGCGGCGGCGGTCGGCTTCATCGCGGCCGCGCGCCAGCCAGCGCAGGAAGCTCGCCTTGTGGACGCCTGCGACAGCGGCCGCCGTCTCGACGGGCATGCCCTGACGGGTGCCCTCGATGAGTTTGGCCTCGATGTCGGCGGTGAGCAGGCGTCGGCGGCCGCGGGCGCTCCCCTGGGGAGCGGCCGGGCCGTGGCGGGGCTTGCGACGGACCATCGGGTGCCGGTGGGTCAGCTTCGGCGGGGCGTGAAGCAGTCGCCGCAGGTCGGGCAGGTGATGAGGCGGGGGTTGTCGTCGTCGGAGGCGTTGCCGGTCTCAAGATCGGTTGTGCTGAAGGTGGTGGGTTCGTCGCCGAGGGCTTCGGCGGGTGCTGCTCGTAGGAGGTTGTCCATCTCCTCGTCGCTGAAGGCGAGGCTGTCGAAGAGGGCGGCGTCGGTGGTGACGAGGTCTTCGAGCATGGTGGCGAGCATGCGGCGATCCCAGTCGGCCTGGGTGGTGATGCGGTTGAGCTTGATGATCAGTGCTTCGGCGTCGGCGTCGGTGCGGGAGGACCAGCCGCGGGTGACGGGCAAGAGCCAGGAACCGTCGTCGTCGAGGAGGAGGCCGCCGGGCAGGGGCTCGCCGTCGGCGTACATCTCGACCAGGGATTCGTGGCGGCCGTGGCCGGCGATGCTACGGCAGGTGCGCTCGTCGATCAGGACTGGGTCGACGAAGCCGTGCTCGCGGATCGAGGCCTTGATGAGCGGCAGCTGGTGGAGCTTGGGGTTGCGGGTGGCCGGGGTGAGGGCCTGGAGCGGCATGTAGGCGATCCAGCGTGGTGCCTGGACGGGTGGGGTGGTCACTCGCGGGGCCCTCTTCTCGTCGGGTCAGGGGTCGGGCGGTCGCGGGGGCGGGGCTCAGTGGTGACCGCGGGTTCCAACCGCGCGCCCCGTTCACTGTGTGGGGCAACCAGGAGGCCGTCAGCCGTCGCTCCCGCGACCGGTGTTGCTCCGGACCTGCCCCTGTTTCCCGGGTGGGGCCGGTCCGGGGCCCTGAGTGGACGCCGGTGCGCGCGGTGGCGTTCCGTTCCAGGGCCGGCCCGGACGCTAACGGGTGGGGACGCTTACGTCTCACTGAATCTTCTATCACATGTTACAGTGATGGATGTTGGGTCAGCCCAGCCACCCGGGGTCTGTAACGCCCTGGGGCCGGCCGTCGTACCTCCAGGTGTACGACCCGGCACGCGCACGTCCGGGAGAGCACCCGGACCCACCGAAAGGACAGCCGTGACCGAGAAGCAGCAGCACTCCCCGCCCGACGCCCCCGACCTCGGGCAGCTCAACACCAAGGCCACCATGCTGCGTCTGGTCGCCGCCCGCTTCAAGGCGATGGCGGACACCGCGACGAGCGACCTCCAAGCGGAGATGCTTCGCCAACACACGGCGTCCGGGGTGAAGTCGATCAGCGCGAAGATCGGCGACACGAAGGTCGGCGCGTGGACCGTCAAGGAGCCGCAGGCACCCGGCAAGGTCGTCATCGCCGACCGGCCTGCCTTCACGGACTGGGTGTTCCTCAACCAACCTGGGCTCACGCGCTGGGAGCTGGTGATCGTCGGCGCTTCGGAGACCGCGCTGCTCGCTGACGCCGTTCACGACGAGGCGGCCGGGTTGGTGGTCCACCGGGAGACCAACGAGGTACTACCGGGCCTGGCCTGGCAGCCGTCGCCCGCCCCCTCGTCCGTCGCCCAAACCTGGACGGCGGACGGCCGCGACCACGTCATGCAGTTTCTGCGTGACGGCGCGATGGCCTCGCTGATGACTGCCGCGCTGCAGATCGAACCGGCAGAGAGCTGATGATCTCCATTGGCCGGCACGCCGGCACCACCGAGAACGAGCGAAGGAGTCGGAGCCGGGCCTCTACCGCCCACCGACGTGAACAGGTTCCCGTGGCCACCTGACCCTTGCCGACGGAACAGACCTGAACCATCCAGCCCGGCCGGCTTCCCCCCGGCCGGGCCACACCCGAGGACCAGAACTTGAGCACCGTCCTGCCCGAAGCAGTCCGGCCGCCCTTGCCCACCCGCTCGACGTCGTGCTGCGCGCACTGCCGACAGCATCGAGCCGCGCTCGACGCCGGGCTGTCCGCGGCCGCGTTCCGGCTGTTGTCCGCCATCGTGCTGCGAACGTCGGGCGACATTGCGTGCTCGGGGGCGGCCGCAGCCGCCGACCTGACATCCCACCAGGCGCGACCGCTGCTGGGCGAGCTGGTTCGGGCCGGCCTGCTGGCCCGGGCGCGGTATCGGAGGGCGCGAACCACCATCACCGCCTTCACCGTCGCGCGGGGAGAGAACCGATGAGCCTGGATCCCCTGCTGTGGGCACTGAAGGACAGCCCGACAGCCGACACCTTCGAGCGGCTGATCCTGGTCACGTTCGCCGAGAAGGCGGATTCCGACGGCTGCAACACGTTCCCGTCGAAGGCCACCCTCGCGAAGGCGGCGATGTGCGACGTGAAGACGGTGGGACGCAAGATCGCCCAGCTCCGACAGCGCGGCTTGATCGCCGAGGGCGACCAGAGCGCGGCGCGACACATCCCGGAGCGCTACCGGCCGGTGGTCTACGACCTTCAGATCCCGCTCTCGTGGTTCGGCCACCGCATCGACCGGGTCAACGAGGAACGGGCGCAGCGGGGCCTGCCGCCGCTCACCGAACGGTCCCGTCCGGACATCGCCCCGGCGCCCGCCCGAAGCCGGCGCAGCGACTTCGGCAGGAACCGTGCTGAGGCGAACGAGGAGAAGGTCGACATCAGGGGGGACTTGAAGTCCCCGGACTCTGAGTCCCCCCTGGATGAAGAGGCGCCAGGGGGGACTCAGAGTCCGGGGAGGGGGGACTCTCAGTCCGTTCAGGGGGGACTTGAAGACCCCCAAATAGCCCCTATAAACCTCCCCGGTAACCCACCCCCAGGCGGCGGCGGCGCTGACGTGCGTGTTCAGGCGGCCGAGGGACGGGAAGCGACGGTTCGCGGGAACGGCAAGCCGTCCCGCCCGAAGGCCGCGAGGAAGGCGGGCGACGGTGGTGCTCGAACGACGCGCTCCCCACAGGAAGCGGCGCTCGACCAGTTCGCGCAGGCCGGGGCCAGGGCCTGGTGGGATCACGCCCAGTCGCAGTTCGGTCCGTGGGCCGGCGCCAAAGGTGGCTTCGTGATGTTGATGGGGATGATCAAGCGCGCGGCTCAGGCCGACTACACCAAGGAGCAGATCTGGGCTGCGCTGCTGGACTGCGGCAAGCATGTGCCGTCCGCACAGCAGTGGCAGGACTCGCTCGGGAGGGCGTCCGGCAAGGTGGTTCAGCAGGGGCGGCGCGGCGCTGTGCCGATGTACGACGACGTCGCCTCGCACCCGCAGCATCCGACTCCGCAGCCGACGGCCGACGAGTTGTTGAACGCACTGGACAGCCGGTGACGGGAGGCGAGGGCGTGGTCGCCACGATCGGGGAACTGGCGTTGCGCCGGGAGCCGCCCGCGTCGGAGAACCCTGTTGCCGCCCGGGCGCGCGCGATCAGCGAGGCGCGCAGGGTCATCGACAAGGGGGCCGCGGAGCAGTGGGCCCGTGGCGCCGTGCCGGCCCAGGACAGCACGGTGTGGGACGAGCCGGACGAGTACCGACAGGACATCTACCGGAGGGCCTGGCTCAAGAGCCTGGAGCGGGCCCGGCACACCGCCTACCTGCGCCACCACGTCAGCGCGCCGCCGGGCGGGCCGCCCGAAGGGCACGTGTTGCTCGATGACGCCCAGCACCCCCGCGCGCTCGCCTACTGGGTAGAACGCCTGGCGGCCGGCCATGAGACGAAGCAGCACCTCATCGGATACGGGAACGTCGGGTCCGGCAAGACGGCCGCTCTGATCGCCCTTGGCTCGCTCGCCGTGCAGTCGGGGATCATGACCCGGTACGTGCGCCACGGCGACTACGTCCGATGGCTACGCCCGGACGGAGCGCCGACGGGGATGACGGCGATTCAGGTCCGGGAGTTCCATGACCGGTGTGGGCTGCTGATCCTCGACGAGCTGTGCGGCGAGATGGACGGCCAGGCGACTGAGGCCGTACGTCAGGCGACCGGCGATCTGCTGTCCGCGCGCATCGCCACGGGGCTGCCGACTGCGGTGGGCACGAACCTTCACTCCGACCAGATCGCGAAGGTACTCGGCGCCCGAATCGTCTCGCGGCTCGGAGAAAGTGCGATGGCGCTGGAGTTCGCGCACCCCGACCGGCGCAGCCCGGTGCGGTGGTGAGGCGCCGGCCCCGGCCGTCGCGCGGCAGGTTCACCACGCGAGTGGCTATGGTGCGGAGGGAGTACACGAGAGGACGCTCCCCCATGCCCGAGTACGACCCGGCAGTCCGTGCCCAGGTGGCCGCGGCGGTTGCCCAGCGCGACGTCAGCCAGTTCGCCGCCGCACTGGTCGGCACGACCTCGGTGCAGCGGCCGGCACGGGACCGCATCCAGGAGGCCCGACACCTTCGGCTCCTGGCCCTGGAGGTGCTCGACCGGACCGTGATCGCCGCGCTGTTGGACGGGATGAGCTGGGAGGAGCTGGGTGAGGCGTTGCTGTTGGACCCGGCCACCGCGCGGGTGCGGTACGAATCGGCGGTGAAGCGCTGGTCGGCCCCCGGGGGTTCGGCGCAGCAGGGCCCGGGCGACCCCGGCGATCCGGACGTGGCGGGAACCGCAGGGCTTCTCGACGCCTGGTACTCAGATGCCGTATCGGCGTTGGACCCACAGGTCGGGGAGCCGGCGGAGCGGCCGGTCTCAAGAATCCTCCACCCATGAATCTACTTTCCCATGTTACACTTAAGGAAGGGATCTAAGCCTGCCGTCACCGGCAGCATCACCGGGCCAGCACCCGGACCAGCCGAGAGGGAAACCCGTGACGCTCCTACTTCCACCGCGCAAACTCGACCGTGAAGTCGTCGACCCCGACGGCATCCCCGCCTTCCCGCGGCTTCTCCTGGCCGGCGTCGAGAAGGCCGGCAAGAGCTACGCAGCCGCGGAGGCCTCGAACTCCGACCTGATCGGCACCACCTTCTGGCTGGAGATCGGCGAGGACACCGCCCACGAGTACAAGCAGCTCGGACCGTACAAGATCGTCAGGCACGACGGCAGCTACATGGACATCCTTGATGCAGTCCGCTACGCCGTCGCGCAGCCCCGCGGCGCCGACGGCAAGCCGAACATGATCGTGATCGACTCCGCCAGCATGCTGTGGGAGCTGTTGTGCGACGAGCAGACCGCGGTTGCCCGTCGTCGCGCCAACGAGCGCGGCGCGGCGCCGGACAGCGAGCTGACCATCACCGCTGACCAATGGCAGAAGGCGAAGAGCCGGTTCCGGGACGTCATCAACACGCTCAAGTACCACGACGGGCCGGTGCTGATCCTCGCCCGGCTGGAGGACACTGTTCTGTTCGAGGGCGACAAGCCGACCCGAGAACGAGCGTGGAAGGTGAAGGCGGAACGGTCGCTGGCCTTCGAGTGCACCGCGGTGGTGCAGTTGCGGGCTCGGAACTCGGCATTTCTCACCGGCGTCCGGAGCCTGAACCGGGACCTGAGCGCCATGGAGATCCGGGCCCTGCCCGGCTTCACCGTCGACAGGCTCTGGCGTGACCTCGGGATGGACCAGCGGGTTACCCGCTCCACCTATGTGACGCCGAACCCTGAGGCCGTCATCGCGGAGCAGGCCGGGCACCTGGACGTGCTCGACGATCTGCCCGACGATCCGTCGAGCCAGCAACTGGACCGGCTGATCAGGCTGTCCTACGCGACCGGGAAGCCCGAGTACCTGGAGCGTCTGCGGGCCTTCTACGGCACACAGTGGCTGAGCCGCCGCCAGGTCCCAGGTAAGAAGGAAGGCACCAAGCGGCCGGCGGCCGAGGCGATCGAGAGCGCCCTCAACGCCTTGGTCCAGCAGACACCGGAGAACTCCGCCCGCCTCGCGCGGCACGCGGTCACACCCGCCGGTACCGGGCAGAGCAGCCCAGCGCAGGATGAACGGCCGCGGTGCGCTGTGCCGGACTGCCAGGCCCCGTTCAACGGTGTCCGCCCCTATCCCGGCGGGCTACGGTGCGATCAGCACCGCCCTCAGCAAGAGGCCGAACGTCGATCGGAGGCCGCGGACCGGGCCTTGGCCGCAGAGTGGGGAACCAGCGCGCAGGAGGTGGACCTGTCGGCCGGCTGGCCGCCGATCGGCTTCGCCAACAACGACCTCGGCCGAGACGAGGAGGGCACCGGCGTTGAAGCCGCACCGGCCGAGACGCAGAAGGCCCCGGAACCTGCGGCACGGCCCGCCCCGCTTCAGATGCTGTGGGAGGAGGCGGCCGCTCAGGCCGGCGTCCTCAGCCTCACCGTCGACACGCATCTGGCGCCTCTGGCCCCTCCCGGGAGCACTCCGAACCAGGTTCCGCCGTCGCGGCTGTGTGCGCACCTGCTCAAGTGGCGTCCGATCGTGACCGCCGAACTGCGCAGCAGGGGTCACACCGAGATCGCCGACCAGTACGCACTGCTCGGTGATCGGGTGCCGGCTCAGGAGGCTGCCGGCATCCTCATCGCCAGCGTGTAGCCGTCCGCATGCGCGTGGGTGGGGCCCGGTCGAGATCGGGCCCCACCCACGTGCATGCTCTACCGGCGGCCGGCCGCCTTCGGCCGACCGGAACGCCTCGCCGCGTGGCGCAGACGGTCCGCCTCCTGTTCCTCCTCACGGCGCAGCCGGGTGTACTCGACGGGGAACATGTCGGCCAAGCGGCGGCGGGCTCGCTGAGCCGGGCTGCGGCCGCGGTCAAACCGTCCGGTGGCGCGGGCCGCGTCGCCAGCGGCGATCGTCTGCGCGAGCAGCAGTTCCCGCTCCATTCGGTCGCGGGCCCGCTTGGCCCGCACGTTGTGGGCGTTGCGGGATTCGGTCTCGGCCTGGCGAACCAGCGGGCCGTGGTCCTTGAGGAGTCGCTCAGCGGTGCGGACGACGCGCTTGACGACCTCGGGACTACGGAAGGCGGAGGCCAGGTCGGCGTCGGGCTTGCGCTGGATCACGAAGTCGATCAGCAGGCCCGCGAAGTCCCGCTCGGGGACCGCCACCAGGGCGGTCGCCATCTCCTCTGCTGTGGCGGCCACGGCACTGGTCCCCTCGTGATGCTCTGGGCGCGGACGGACGGCGGCCGCCCCGCCGCCGTCCGTGTGTCGGATCACCGCGCGAGCACGCTCCTCGACCCCGGCCCGCGCCCGGAGGCACTGCCAGTGGACTCGGCTACTCACTGATTCCGCGCCGAAAGGACACCCCGAAAGGAGTGCGACCGTAACCGCGGAGCTTTCACCTCGACGGCGGGCTGCAGGGCGGCCGCCTAGTGCGAAATCCTACGGGCAGCCGATCGGATTCAGGAATCGCTCCCGCCAGCCGGATCCCGGAGTCGCTGCTTCAGCCGGCTCAGGGCCTCGTCCGAGGTGTCGAACGTGAGGTTGGACAGGTCGAGACGCACCGGCGGCGCCGGACTGGTGGCTACTTCGAGCTTGGGGGCGATGCCGGAGCGGTGCCACAGCGCGGCGTAGGAGGTCTCGGAGGCCGCGACGACCGCGGCGACCGCGGCGAGGAGGGCGACCGGGCTGACGGTGTCGCTGAAGCCACCCTGCGCGGCGACCGTCGCGGTGCCGGAGATGCCGGCGAGGACGCCGACGATCGCCCGCTTCACTGTGGCGGACCAGTGCGGGCGCAGCACGACGGCCGCGACCAGCGGGAGGACGGAGCCGACGGCGGCGCCATAGCCGGCGCTGTGAACGACCAGGTCGTTGAGGTTCATGAAGGCCTTCTCTTCCAGGACGGGTTCGGTCGGAAGGCACGGTGGCGGCCGCGGCGGGCTTGTGTCGTGCCCTCAGGGGTCCAGGTCTGCGCGGATCGGGTCATCGGGTGCCGGATGGGAGGCGCCGAGGGAGGCTAGTTGGGCGCGCAGGATGCGGATGTAGCGGATCGCGGCGTCGCGCCAGCGGCGGTGGTCCTCGGCCATGCGGTCGAGCTTCTCGGCCTGTCGGGCCTGGCCGGCTTCCAGGGCGCTGATCCGTTCACGCAGCTCGGAGCGCTCGGCGCGGTGTTCGGCGTAGAGGGCGACGAAGCCGGCCTGGAGGGCTTCCGCGGCCGCCGCTTCGGCGTTCTCCACGGTGGCTTCCGCCTGCGCTTCGGCCATGATGTCCTCCGTGGCGGCCCGGCGGGCGGCTTGGCGGGCGGCGAGCCAGCCACTGCCGATCACCCCGACCAGGGCACAGACGGGCGTGGCGACCGCCGCGATGGTCTCGGTCGTCGCCAATGCCGTCCGTGCCTTCCTCCGGGGGTTGGTGCGCGCGGGCCGCAGCGTTGGGGGCCGCTCCAGCCCGCGCGGATCTAGAGTGGCGGCGCGCACTTGGTTGCGTCGCGCCGTACCGGCTGTGTTCAGTCGATGATCGACCAACCGATGTTGTCGAAGCTGAACCAGCCGTCGGTGGTCTTCCAGGTCTCGATGTCGCCATTCGCCTTGACGTAGAGCTGCGAGATCGACTCGTTCGCGTTGGCGACCGAGAAGATCTCCGGCAGCCGGGGACGCAGAGCCGGGTCGTCGATGGTGGCGATCACGCCGCCAGCGAAGGACGCGGGGATTTTGACGAGTCCGCGCATCCTGACGGTGCCGTCGGGCATGGCCCTGAGGCCGGGGGCCTGCCAGCCCGCGACGGCGCTGGCGCCCGCCTTCAGAGTCGGGGCTACCCAGGTGGCCTTGTTCTTGATAATGCCGCCGCCGTCCAGTGTGACGTCGCCGTACTGGACGCGCAGTCCGCTGCGAGTCTGGATGAGGACCTCGCCCAGGAGCGCTTTGATCACCAAGCCGGTGCTGTCGAGCCACAGGGTGGCGTCCTGGTCGGAGAGCTGGACGGACCAGGAACCCGGGCGCAGTTGCTCGATCGAGACCTTGAGGTCGTTGTACCGGCGCACGTAGGAGTAGACCACTCCCTCGGAGCCGGGGGCGTAGCCGGCGGAACCGCCCGCGTAGACCTCGCCGGCGGAGCTCGGGCCTGAGGCGGACAGGCTGAAACTGCCCTGGGGGACGTAGCCGGTGTTCGGCCCCCCGCTGCTGAGCTGCAGGCGCGGGGTATGGGAGCCGTCAGTGGTCATCTGGGGGGCTGTCAGCCGGGTGGTGGCCGCTGTGTTGAGCACCGAGCGTGTGAGCGTCTTGCCGCCCGTGCCAGTGCCTTCGTCAAGTACCCGGACCTCGGCGGTGAGACGTGCCGGTGCCTTCTCCGTCTTCGCTCCCGAGTACAGGAGCACCGAGGGGTTGTCACTCGCGTCGGTCGGGTCGGTGGGCGAGAGCAGGACCCGTCGGCCTGTGAGGCCGGTCTGGATGGTGGAGCCGACGATGGTGACGCCGGTGATCGTCCGGCCGTCGATCGCGTCAGCGGACAGCTTGGCCGCGGTCACCGAGCCAGCGGCGAGCTGGCCGGCCGTGATCGAGTTCGCGGCGATCCGGTCGGCGGTGATGGCGCCGGCCTTGATCTCTCGGGCGGTCACCGCGTCGGCGGCGATCTTGCCTGCGGTCACGGCGTCGGCAGCGATCTTCCCGGCGATCACCGCGCCGGCGCCGAGTTCGGTGGCGGTGATGGTTCCGGCGGCGATCGTTCCGGCGGTCACCGCGCCGGCGGCGAGTTCCGCCGCCGTGACTGCGCCTGCGGCGAGTTTGGCCGTGGTGATCGCACCGGCGGTGATCTCGCGGGCCGTGACCGTGTCGCGGGCGATGGTGCCTGGGGTGACGGAGTCCGCAGCGAGCTTGCCCGCCGTGACGGCGGCCTGGCCGATCTTCGCGGCGGTGACGGCTGCCTGGGCGATGGCGGCGCTGTTGATCGCGCCGACGGCGATCTTCGCCGCGGTGATGGCGCTGTTGGCGATCTGCAGTTCGCCGACGATGCCGTCCACCAGGTCGTCGGACACGACTTTCAAGGACGTGCCCTTGGTCGCGGCGCTGGCCGGACCTCGGGTGCCCGCGGCGTTGACAGCGACCAGCCGGATCCACACCGGGCTGTAGGTGGTGGTGGCCAAGGTGATGCTGGCGCCTGCGGCTGCGAGGGTGGCGGCCAACGTTCGGGGGCCGGGTGTGAAGTCGGCGCCGTCGCCGACGTGGACCTCGACGTGCGAGAGGTTCAGCGGCGAGTTGTAGGCGTCCACCCACTGACCGTCCCAGGCGACGTTCAGCGCTGCTGTGGCCGGCTGAACGAGCGGGGCGAGCGGAGTCGGTGGCGGCGACGAGGTGGCCACCGTGACACCTACCGTGCCGTCGGCCTGGCGGCCGATGGTGCTGATGATCGCGCCTGCGTCGTCCACGACGTTGAGGTGACCGCGGGCGGCACTGAAGGGCAGTTGGGCCGCACGTTCGAGGTTGGCCAGGCGCTGGTCGAGTCGCTTGAGGAGGGAGGCGAGTTCGCGCTCCTGGACGGTCTGGTCGAGTGCGTTGGGCAAGGGCGTCCTTCCGGCCGGGAGCGGGTGATCAGCCCAGTGCGTCGGAGCGTTTGAGGGTCAGCAGGGCGGTGCCGTCGGTGCGTATCTCGTCGGAGAGGATGCGGTGCCAGATTGCGACGTCTCCGACCCATGGGACGTGGGCTTGGACGAGAACGTCGTCGCCCGGGGACCACGATCCGATGGGCGCGTTGGGGTGATCGCGGACTTCGAGCATCGGGATGTAGAGGCCTTGTGTCCTGGACTGGAGTTCGCGGTTGCCGCGGGCGCGGAGGGCGGCCTCGCCGGTGGCGGCCTTGTCGGCGACGACGTGGACGCGTCGCAGCCGGCCGTCTGGGCGGGTGAGGTGGAGTCGGGACATGGTCGCGCCTTCGCCGCGGCCCAGAACGAAGACCTCGTTGGCGAACTCCTCGCCGAGGCCGCGGGGTGTGGCGGTCTTGCTGATGTTCTCGTCGGTGGCGAAGCGCAGGTCGGGGCGTTTGCGGCCCAGACGTGGGGTTCCCAGACGCAGGCGGTGCGCGATGGTGGGGCGATTGCCGTCGATGTCGGCCCAGGCGTGTTCTTCGAGGTAGTCGAAGCCGACCTGGAGCGCGAGGGCGTCGATCGCGTTGCCGCAGTCGGGGGTGTCCCACCAGGCGAGTTCGTATGGGTCGGATCCGTCCTCGGCGCCGAGGAGAGTGCCGGCCGGGTGCTGGTCGACGACTAGTCCCAGGCGGGCGTTGTCGACACTCTGGAGGTGGTCCCAGATCTCGCGGACGGCGTCGTAGGCGTCGACACGGGGCCCGCCGTAGGAGGGTGGCGGTGGTTGGACCTGGATGGAGCGCGGCGGGTCCGTGAAGTCGACGTAGCCGTCGTGGTTCTTGTCCAAGCCGTCGTTGGGGTCGGGCGGGGTGATGCGCAGGCCGGACTGGATGAGGCCGCCGAAGGGGATCCCGTGCGGGTAGGAGGTGTAGCCGGCGCAGCGGATCATCCACTTGCCGGTGTCGGCGGAGGTGTCGACGATCAGGCCACCACCACGGATCTGGCCGCCGAGATCGGCGAAGATCGCGGTGTCCCACTCCTGGAGAACGGGCTGACCGTCGCCGGCGATCAGCCGGGCGTACTCCGGTTCGACATACCCGCTCATGCCACCCGGGCCGGACAGCTCGCGTACCGGATGTGAGGTGAGGATGAGGGGGACGTCCCAGTCAAGGATCTGGCCGGTGAGGACACGCAGAGCGACGAATCGCCAGGCCATCGTTATGCCCCGTCCTGGGCAGGGGCCTCGCGAAACAGCACCCTGACGACTACCTGGGTGGTGGCGTTGACGTCCAGGCGGCCAGGGTCGAACGCGGCGGCCTGGAGTTTGAGGGTCTGGGTGGTGCCGCGCCAGGCCGCCGGGATCGCGTAGGTGTCGGCGAGGAGCTTGTCGGCCCGGCGGAGTCCGGTGCCACCATCGTCATCAAGTTCGCTGGTCGAGCCCGCCACGCCGTTCCACATGTGCCGCATGTGCGCGTACACGTTGTTGATCGACAGGCGCATGCCCGACAGATTGGTGGTGACGGTCGCGGTGACGGCCCACTCAGGGATGTCGACGCTCCAGGTGGCACGCTCGGGCCAGTTCTTCCACCCGCCGTCGGTCGTGTCGAGGTACGAGTACTCGGGGTAGCCGATGATCGTGAAGGTGCGTTCCTCCGAGCGCGGCCGGGCGACCTTGCGCAGGTCCTTGATGTAGTCGGGAAGGACACTGGCCGTGTTCGGCGGCAGGTCGATCCTGGCCAGGGCGATGCCCGAGTCGCTGGGACGGATCTGACGAACCGACATGGTTCCGGCCGGCACACCCGAGAGCACCCTGGTGAAGATGTAGGGGCCCGTCGCCGGATTGGATGGCTGCGTCCAGGTCTCTCCGAGCTGGTACGGGTTTTCGACTCGGGCGACGATTAGGTCGGATCGCGCGGTGGGGCCGGTCGGGGCGATGGGGATCTTGTCAATGCTGATCATGCGGCCGGCGTAGGCCTCGTACTGGGCGCCGGCGGCGCGGTTCAGGATGGAGCACGCGCCGGTGAGGACCTCGACCTGCTGGCCGGGGGCGGCGAGTGCGCGCACCCGCAGGTCGTTGGGGCCGATGACGCCTTCGGCGCCACCGACGCTGTTGTAGGCGAGCAGCCGGGCGATCTGCGCGGAGTGCTCGGCACTGCCTTCGACGAACCAGGGCACCGAATCCCAGGACACTGAGGCCTCCTTCAGGGGTTAGTAGAAGCGGTGGGCGGGACGCCAGGCGACGGTGGCGCGGGAGGTGCCGGTGTCGTCGGTGACGGAGTAGCGGATGTGCTGAAGGCCAGGCGGCAGGATCATGTCCTGCATGCGGGGGCTGGTACGGGTCAAGGCGCCAGCGACGGACGCGGTGCCGTTGCGAAGTACGGTGCGGGCCCACGGGCGGGGGTCGATGGTGACCCACTCCCCGGCGTCCAGGACCAGGTCCAGGCCGATGGTCATCCGCTGGACGAGGTCGCCCCACGGGCCACGGTCGGGGCCGAGGAAGGAGAGCGACGGGTTGCGGCCAGGGCCATGCACGGTGATGACGGGCCAGGTCGGTACGGTGCCGGTGACCGCCATCGCGCCGGGCGGCTGGGGCGGCGCGGGGACGCGCTGCGACATCGCGGCGGTCAGCGGCGACCTGAGGCCGCGGATCGGCGCCGGGGCCGCAGTCGGGGTGGTCGATTCCTCAAGATCGTCGAACCAGGTGGTACCGCCGACGACGAACGTCGCGACCAGGCTGGTACTTCCCTGGCGGGTGAAGCGGGAGTTCGCCGGGGCGATGTGCCGGGGCCGGCCGTAGGTGCGGCGGATCCGGCCGCCCTGCATGGTGCGCAGCGTGGCGACGGCTCCCATCCGGCGGCGGACCGCGGCCGCGTCCCACGTGGCGAGCAGGCTGTCCACGGATCCGAGGTTGGCGGTGTGCCGGCCGGCCGCCGTGACGGCGTCGGCCACGGTGTCGACGGCCAGTTCGAAGCTGAGCGTCATGGTGGACGTGGTGTCCTGGCCGAACCGCACACCGTCCTCGAGCGGTAGGGCCGCGTCGCCGACGGTTCCCTCGGCGTAGTCGACCGCAGGTTCGGACAGCAGGTAGATGCCGGTGCTGAGCGTGCCGAACGTGAGGTCGGCGCCGGGACGCGCGCCGTCGGGGTCATAGGTCAGCTGCCACTGGCCCTCACGCAAGTCCGGCATGCACACCTCCCAGGCGGGCCCGGCGCAGCTGGAACATGACGCCGGTGAGGGCGTCGCCGCTGCTCTCCCTCTCGGGTCGGGTGATGATCAGGTCGCCGCCGACGAGAGCGGAAGCCTGTGTGACCCCGGTGGTGTGTGCGCGGTACTGGCTGCTGCGGTAGAGGTCGGCCGGGGTGAGGCCGCCGGGTTGGCGCAACGCGCCAGCGGCGTTGTAGACGACCTGGCCGCCGAACATCTCCGCGACCCGGTCGAGGATCTTCTCGGACCGACCGCGTTTGGCCTGCGCCAGGGGTATGTAGGCTTCGCCCCCGGTCTCCGGTTCCGCCCAGACACGCCATTCGCCAGGACGAGCGATCTGCGCGATGTGCTTCTCGGCGCCGTTGGCGAAGGCCTTCATCCGGCCGAGGATGCCGCCGTTCGCGAAGCCGGTGAGGATCCCACCATCCGCTTCCGCACGGTGCAGACCGGCCGGGTAGTTGTACTGGACGTCGATGGAGACGGTCTTGCCGCGCAACGTGCTGATGGCGCGCTGGATCGCGGAGACGTTGCTCTCGACGGCGTCGCTCGGCGCGGTGATCTTGATCTGGTGGTCCGGGAGCCGTTCGACCTTGAAGCCGACCGCTTGGAGCTCGGAGATGGCCATGTCGGACGGCGCCGCCACGGTGATCGTCTTCTGGCCCGGCGTCGCCGTCAACTTCTCCTGGATCGCCTGCATCTGGCCCATGGCCTTGAGCGTGGGCACGTCCACGTCGATCTTCCTCCCTGGCGGCACAGCCGCCAGGGTCTTCATCACCGAGTCGAGTTCCGCGTTGGCCGTCGCTGAGGTGGTGGTGATCTGGACCTTGCCGTCGGGGAGGGTGATGACCGTGTAGCCGAGGCCCTGGAGGAGGTGCTGCGCCTCTTCGGTCATCGCCTGAACGGTGATCTGCTTGGAGCCGGGGACCTTGGCGTATTCGGCCTGGACACCGGCGAGCTGGGCGATGACGGAGTCGATGCCGGTGGCGGCCAGCAGGGTGGTGACCTTGTCCGGCACGAGCCCCATGGCGGTCGCGGCCCGCTCCGCCTGCTCCTTGCTGAGGCCGTAGCCGGTAGCGGTCTTGATCGCGGCGTCGTACAGCCGGCCCATCTCGGTCTTGGCAGCCGCGATGGCCTCGGGGACCGTCTTCTTCTGGGTGATCGCCAGGTCGTAGGCGGCTCGGGTGGAGTCGAGCGTGGCGTCACGGATCGAGACGAGGGAGTTGTAGAGCTGGTGGCCGTTGTCGGTGGTGGTCTTCAGTGAGCCGTCGGCCTGGAGGAGTTCGGCACCCCAGCCCTTGAGGTAGGCGGTGCCGTCCTTGAGCGCGCCGTTGCGTTCGTCGATGGCGGACTTCGAGGCTTGCATCGCGGACAGGACCTGTCCGTCGGCGCGCGCCTGGGCGTCCTTGAAGCTGAGGGTGCCTCCGGCCAGCAGGTCGAGTGCGGCCTTCAACGCGTCGGTGCGGGCCGTGGCGTCGACGGTGGCGTTGGAGTACTGGCCGACCAACCCCTTGAGCTTCTCGTACACGAGGCCGGAGCGTTCCAGGCCGCCGGCGGCCGCCGCGGCCTCCTTGGATTTCGCGGCCTCGCTCTCCTGGACCTTGAGGAGTTCCTGGATGGCCTTGGCGGCGCGCTCGGCCTCGCCGGCCTTGGTCTTGAGATCGTCGGTCGGATGGGCCCGGTAGGCCTTGAGTTCGGCTTCGGCCTGCTCGTTCAGCGTCTTCGACAGGTCCTTGAGGCCGCCGTTGAGCCCGAGGTAGCGGTTGGTCAGCTCCGGGAGGCCAACGTTCACCTTCGACATGACGTCGAGGAGCTTCTGCTTCCCGTCCAGCACGTGCTGGTCCTGGAGGAGCTGTGCGGCTGTGGTGCGTACGTCGGTGGTGACCGCGCCGTGGGTGTCCTTGAGCGCGGTGGCGAGGTTCTGCTGGGCCCGGCGCTGATCGGCGGCGGCCTGCGCCGCCTTCTGGTGCCAGCTCGCCAGTCCCCCAAGGACGAGGCTCAGGCCGACGACTGCCAGGCCGACCGGTCCGCCCATGAAGTTCATGAGGCCGCCCAGGGCGCCCTTGAGGCCGACCCCGATGGCGGTGCCGACGCCCGTGATGCGGGTGGTGGCTTCTCCGGCGGCTGACCGTGTGTCGAGGAAGGCCCTGTTCATGGAGTCGACGGTGGGGATCGTGGACGCCAGTCGGGGCACGTTGGACTGTAGGACGGCGACCGCGCCGCCGACACGGCCGAGGGAGACACCGGCCCGCTCGGCGTGCCACTGCTGGAGGCGGATTTGCTCATTCAGGCCACGGAAGGAACCGACCAGGCCCGTGGTGGTGCGAGTCAGCCCGGTGGCGTTGGCGTTCGCCGTGCTGAACATGGTGCCGATGCCCTGGGCGGCCTTGATGGTCAGCATCACGGCGAGGAGGCCACCGAGCGCGGTGGAAAGACCGGGGACGGTGCGCAGCAGCACGGCGACGATGTTGGCGAGGCCCGAGAAGACGTTGAGCAGGGGGCCGAACGCGCTGGCGCCGGAGGCGAGCCGGCCGATGACCTCGGCGATGTTCGCGAGGACGCTGATCACGTGGGGGCCGAGGCTGCCGAGTCCGGTGATCAGGGCACCGAACGCGGGTACGAGCTGTGTTCGGATCTGCGAGACCAGGGAGGCGATGCCGCTGTCGGCGCCGAGTCGGGCCAGGCCGCGGCCGATGTCGCCGACCAGGCCGATGAGTTCCCGGGCGCCGGGCAGCGCTTGGTCGAAGTAGTCCTTCATCTTCGACTGGCCCTCGTCGGAGTGTGCCCATTTGTCGAATCGGTCGAGGGTCTTCTCCATCCCGGCCAGTAGTGAGTTCCCGGACTCGCGTCCAGCGGTGAAGGTAGCGGCGATGCCCTTGCCGAGGCTGCGCATGGAGCGGCCGAGGGAGGACGCGACGTCGGCGCCCTCGTTCATCGCCCGGTTGAGGGAGCCGTTCTCGCGTGCGGCGGAGGCGGCGTTGCGGGCCCACTGGGCGCCGCGGCGGGTGGCTTCGGCCAGGCGCTCGATGAACGGGCCGCTGGAGACGAGGGCATCCTCGGTGGCGTGGCCGACGTCGCCCAGGGCCAGGCTCATCAGGCCCAGGACCTTGGTGTTGGTGCGGACGATCGCGGCGGCGTCGGCCCGGAAGACGGGTGTCTGCATCCAGCGGGCGGCGCCGGCGGCGAACCGGTCGCCTACGCTGGCGACGCCGTTGAGCTGGTCACGGACCAGCGGAAGCAAGGTGTTGCCGAGAGGGGTGAGCTCGCGCGAGATTCCGGAGAAGAAGCGTTCCTGCGCGTCGGTCTTGATGCGCTTCCAGGCGTCCTGGAAGCCGAGGACGGCGGTGATGCTCTCGCGGGCGGACGAGGAGACACCCGCGATCGCCGAGTTCATCTTCTCGAACTCGGTGGCGCTCATGGTGGTGCCGTCACGCAGTGATGCGATCTTCTGCCCGAGGCCCTGTGCCGCGGTGCCGACGCCGCCGAACAACACCTTCGTGCTGAGCAGGCCGGCGCCGAGCGCCACGAGGATGCCCGGCAGGGCCCCTAGCGTGTTCACCGCCGGCATGGCTGCGCCAACCATCGAGGTCAGGCCGGCACCGAGCTGAGCGAGGGCGCCGACGGCCGGCTGCACCAGGCTGAGGACCGCCCCGAGGAACATGGCCCGGCCGGGCAGCTTGAACGGGATGCTGATCCCGCCGCCGGACTGGGCGACATCGGCGTCGGCGGCCTGGACCCGGCGGCGCACCGCGTCGACCAGTCCTCGCCGGTCCACGTCCGGGCGCAGCCGGATCCGGGCGGCCGGGTCGTTGGCGGCCGACGCCACGACCCGGGCCAGTTCCTCGCGAAAGCCCTCCTCGTCCGGGGTTGCCCGGACCTTCGCCCGGACGTTCGCGACCGCGCCGTCGACGGCGCCCTTGAGGTCTTCGCGCAGGTGGTCGCGGTCGACGGCCAACTTCACTCGCGCGCTCAGCCCGGCGGCGGCTTCCTCGACCGCGGCCTTGAGACGGTCACGCAGGCCCTCGGTGCCCAGGTCGATGCCGATGACCGCCTTGACGCCTTCGGCGGCCTCCTCGACCTTGGTACGCAGGCTGCGGGCGAAGCCGGCGGCCGAGGCCTCGACCTCGACGACGAGGCGGCCGGCGAGCTGGCCTTCAGCCATGCGGGACGACCCTTCCTCGGGTGGCGGCCGCGGCGAGCATCGTGCGGAAGCCCGATGTGCCGGCGGGTGGTGACGGTGGAGCGGCCGCGGTGCGGACGCTGTTCGGCCGGGGGACGGTGAGCGGCTCGGCCAGCCGCTTGTCGGCGGCGTATACCGACGTCAGCTCAAGGAGCTGTGCGAGGAGCTCCTCCTGGAAGCCCCACCAGGCACGTTCGCCGGCGGCGCGGCGGGTGCGGGCCTGTTCGGGCAGGCCATCGATCAGGACGACGAGACGGCGGACTCCGAGGTGGGAGGGGTCTCCGGGATGCCGCCAGAGGTCGCGGGCGTCTCGCTGGTGGTAGTGGGAGAGGTCGAACTCGAGGTCGTCCCACCGTCGGTGGGCGACGTCGGCGACCCGAAGAGCTTTCCCAGGTTCACCCCGTAGGCCTTGATAAGGGCCTTCGTCAGCCGGACGTAGTCGGGGATGGACGGCTTCTTGTCGTGGAAGCGGACGAACTGCTCTGCGCCGAGGAGCTGCAGGTAGACCTCGTCGATCGCGCCGAGGAAGGTCCGCGGCAGATGCGGGCGGTTGATCAGCAGGTCGATAACGCCGCCGGCGATGTTGTCGTTCTTCTCGTCGTTGATGACCTGTGCGGCGATGCCCATCAGGTCCAGGTTGTTCGCGAGCAGCGGCTTGAGGGCGTCGAGCGGGAGTTCGGCGGGGAAGGTGAAGGTCTCCCCACCGAGCAGGACCGGGATGCCGTCGGGGTAGGCGACCTCGCGCTTCGGCGCGTCGAGGTCGATCAGGATGTCGCTCAAGGGGTCTCCCTGGTGGTCCGGACGGGAAGGGCGGGAAGGTCGCACGTGCCGGGGGCTTGTGGCGACCGCTGCCGGGTCAGGACTCCTTGAACGCCGGGTCGTCGGTCAGCAGGTACCAGGCGTCGGTGTCGTCGCCGCCGAGGACTCCCAGGCGCAGGGGAAGCTTCGAGCCAGCGCCCTTCTGCAGGTCGTTGGATACGCCCTCCAGCTGCGTCGCCTTCGGGTAGACGAAGCGGTAGTGCCTGCCTCCGTCGAAGACTTCGAGCAGGGCGGCAACCTCGGTGCGCTCGCCGATGCGGGGCGGCACGAACTTGTAGTGCTTGGCGCCGGCGCCGCCGGCCGGGGCGATCTCGGTGATCGTGCCGCCGCCGTACACCGCCTTGAAGTTCGGCGCGTTCCACTGGAGCAGGTCCATCTCCACGGTCGCGGAGTCGCTGGTCTGGAAGTTGCGGACCGGAAAGTCGGACTGGGCGCTCTTCAGCTGCTCGAAGTTCGGCTCGGAGTTGAACTTCAGGGAGTCCTCGGTGGTGTGGCCGACGGAGCGCCAGCCGGCTGGCAGCGCGATGGTGGCGTCGGCGGGGGCCGCAGTGCCGACCGGCGCCAGCCAGAGGTAGAGCCGACCGGGGACGAGCGTCTCGGTGGCGTTGGTCTTCACGGGCGTGGTCAAGGGGCTCCTCGGGTCCGCTGGGGATGGGCGAGGAGACGGTGCAGTCTGGGCGGGGCTTGTGTCGCGTGCTGCCTCAGGGGTGCATGACGACCTGGAGGGTGAGGCTGTAGCGGATCGCGCCCGAGGTGAGCTCCGTGAACGCGGGGGCGGGGCTGGTCGGTTTCACGTGGCTGACCACCGGCCCGGCCGGCGGCGGGTCGACATCGGGCAGCTCGACGAGCGCGGCCGCGGCCAGCACGGTGAGACGTCGCAGCTCTGCAGACCCCGGCCAGCCGGCCGGGTCGGAGATCACCTCGATCGTGACCTCTCCGGCGGTGTCCCAGCGCAGGCCCCGCAGGTCACCGCCCGGACCGGGCAGGACCCGCAGGCGCGGCCAGGGAGCTTCCACCAGACCGGAGATGAGACCGGGGCCGCCGAAGGCCTCCGTGACGACAGGGTGGCGGCGCAGGTGGGCGAGGGCCGCCGCGACCGGGTCGACGGCGGCCACGGCCAGCAGATCGGGATCCGCCATCAGCGGCGGGCCGGCTCGCGGGCCACGTAGCCGTTCGCCCGCAGCTGGCGGGCGTAGTCCGGGGAGACCAGCACTTCGACGCCGGGAAGGTAGTCACGGCCCGCGATGACCAGGTGATGGGCGAGCCGGATCGTCTCCGGCTCCTGGCCGGCGGCGAGCGGCGGTCCGACAACCACCGGGGTGTCCGGCTCGGTGGCCGCGACCGGCTGCTCAGCGGCGGGCAGGTTCTTGCTGGTGGAGTTGGTAGCCATGGTCGTGCACTGTGCCCGGCCCGACCGTTAGCGTCGCCCGCAGGAGGCGGTGCTGCGTCCCGGTTGCGCCACTACGCGTACTCGGCGGAGACCGCGCGGGTGGCCCGCGCCATGAAGTGGGCGCCGGCCGCGACCAGGCCGCCCGGGTAAACGTCGCCGAGCTCTGCCTGTACCACCAGGTCGCCTTCGCAGACGACGGTCACGGTGACGTGGTTGCCAGCCACGATCGGGGGCCCGCTGTTGATGCCTCGGGAGATGCCGACGGGGTCCAGCATGGTGTGGCAGCGGCAGTTCTTGATGTTGGCGACGGCGCGGCTGGTCTGGTCGCGTGGTGCCTTCATGTATGTGTGGGCGCCGAGGCCTCGGTGACGGCGGTCCCAGTCCATCGACGGGACCTTGAAGCGCAAGTTGTTCGGGACGCTCTGGCCCTCGGTCTGCACGTGGGTGTGACGGACCCGGTCGTCGGCGACCGTCACCCACTGCTTCGTGGGCGGGGCCAGGCGCTTGGCCCGGTCAGCGACCTCGTCGGCGATCCGGCCGATTTCGGGCGCCACCATGGCGGCCACCAGCTCCTCCAGCCCCGGCACCGCCTCAAACCGGGCCATCAGGGCACCAGCGGTGGCTCAAGGACCGCGGTGACCGCAATGTAGTCGGCCGCCCCGTCCACCGCGACGGCGCACAGCCGGGCCATCGTGACCGTCCAGGATTCGGCGCCGTCGACGAGCCGGTCCCCGGGGCGCAGCGGCCAGTGCCGCGGGTCCGCACGAAGCGACCACGACCCGTCCGCCTGCACCACGGCGGCGCCGGGCAGCGCCGGCCCCGAGGCCGCTGCCGTACCGGGCCTCGGAGGCACCGGCAGACCGTGCGCATCACGTTCCCAGGGGTGCTCGGCGACGTACGAGGTGAAGCGCCGGTTCGCCAGGATCACCGCCACAACGACACGCTCCCGCCGTACGGCCATGGGGCGGCTGCCGGCCGCGGCCGCACGTACACCGGCGGCTGCCGGTAGCCGTCCAGGGTGACCAGCACCGGCAGCGCCCCGGGCTGACCGGCGCTCGGCGCGGCCTCGTAGCTGATCGACTGCCCCTCGGCGGACAACGACGACACCCGGCGCCCACTGGCCCCACTGCCCGAGGCTGGGGTGTTGCGGATCGTCTCGGCGGCGTGCGCGGTGACGTAGCGTCGGATCGGCCGCTCGGCCGCGCCGTCCAGGCCGACACGAAGCCGCACGTCGTAGGTGCCGTCCGGTCGCGCCGTCCAGCCGTCCACGGTGAAGTCGTCGTCCGGGCCGCAATGCGCCCACGCCTGCCACGACCCCAGGTCCATCCCGGGCGCCGGGCGGACGCTGTTCAGCATGGCTAGGCGCGGCACCAGCGGACGAGAGAGGTACGCCTCCACGTCGGCCTGCGCGTCCTCGATCGCCGTTCGCAGCCCGTCGCGCTGCGCCTCGGTGAGTGGCAGCGGGATGCCGGCGTGATCGGCGACCGCTTCGGGGGAGGTAACCAGGCCAGTGCCGCTGGGCAGGTCGACCCGGATGGTCCGGTCCGCGCTGGCGGGCGCTCCGGCGGCAGGGGTGAAGGTGATGGCCCCCCAGTAGCGGCCGGCGGCCAGGGTGTCCGGGATGGCGAAGCGGTACGTTCCGGGTTTCAGCGCCGTCGCGGCCGCGACGGCGGCGGGCTGGCCGGTGCGCTCGGGGGTGGTGTGCAGAATGAGGGAGGTGACGGTCCCGCCTACGGCGACCGGGTCGAACGCGGCGCCGCCGTACGTTGCCTGCCAGTCGAGCGTCGACACCGTGGTCTACTCGCCGACCGCGTGGTGAACGCTGGCCTGGTCGCGCAGGCGCTGCAGCAGCAGTTCGACGACCGTCTCGGACAGGTGGGCGCCCTGCGCTGCGAGCAGGGTGGTGCGGGTGCGGCCGTACTCGTCGGTTCGATTCTCGACCAGGCGGATGGTGCTGAGCAGGGTGTTGCCGTGCGGGGTGATCTTCTCGAACAGGGTGGTCAGGTCGGTGGGCGGTCGGCGGGTCTGTGAGTCAACGATCAGCCCGTCGATCGCTTCCGGGAGCGCCTCCGCGACGGGGACTCGCTCGGGGACCTCGGTCTCCGGCGCGGGGTCCGGCTCGGGCCCGGCCGGGGGCTCCAGCGGGGCGGCGGCCGGGACGAGCGTGCTCGCCTTCGCCACGGTGCTGTCCGGATCGGTTTGTTCGGCGGCAGCGGCCTTGCGGTTGCGCGGGGTGGTAGTCATCAGCTGGGTCCTTCACCACGGGGCTTTTCGGGCCTCAGCAGGGTGGCGGCCGGGACGGCTTGTGTCGCGCCGAGCCGGCCGCCACCGGAGCAGGTCAGGAGTAGGTAAAGCCGCCCGACTTGGTTACGGTGCCCGCGTCGTCGGTGAGGACGACGTCGACCGCGCCGGCCGCCTTCGCCGGGACGGTCACCTTCACCATGGTGTCGGAGACGATCGTCAGCGCGGTGCCCGCCGCCCCGCCGAACGTGACGGCGCTGGTGCCGTCCAGGTTCGCTCCGGTGATCGTCACCACGGTTCCGCCGGCAGCCGGGCCCCCGGACGGCAGGATCAACGTGATGGTCGGCAGCGGGAACAGCTTGGCGATCTCCGACTCCCGGATCTGGGCGCCGGGTTGGAAGGCGATCGTGCGGATCGCGCCCTCGGGCTTTCGGTCGCCCTCGGCGTAGCGGCGGGTCGCGTAGATCCGCTCGGTGACGGTCATCATCCGGTCTGGGACCGGGGTGGCCGGGAAGGCGGCCTTCGTGATGCGGGCGCCGCCCGCGGTGTACAGGCCCACGGCTGGGACCTCCTTCGGCTTGGGGCCTCCGATGTTGCGTGGGGGCACCCTCTACCGTCGACCGCTTGACCGCGGGCCAACCCCGATCGCCCGCTAGAGCGAACAGGGCTTTCTCAATGGCATGTTGGCCACCTCAGATGGGTACTTTTTGTCCGTGAAGACTCACCGTCAGGACACCGGATGCGGCGGCAACGTCCCGCCGTTGCGGACTGACGGAAGATTGGTGGCTGGTCGCGGGGTGCTCCGCCCCCGCACCCGTGGCCAGCGCCCGGCGGCGCTGGACCCGCCTACCTTTGTGGGGGGCGCCTCCCCCCACACCCCCCACCAGCCCTGCGCGGGCTGGACATGCGCTCCGCCTGCCCTGAGCTTGGTCGCAAGCTCCCGCGCTCACCCCTCGGGCCTTGACGGCCCTCACTGGGCAGTTGGTATGAGGCTCCAGGAGCTGATCACTTGCGTGGTTGCCAATGCGGCAGGTCAGCTGCGAAGCGCTCGCGTGCGGTGCAGCACTCCGTCATGGAGGGCTTCCCGGACGAGACGCGCTACAGGATGCCGACCATCGGGGGTGGCTGTTCGTGAGGCGGTGACGAGGATGCCTACACCAGTGTTGACCACCTTGATGTCTTGGTTCGGCAGGTTCGAAGCGGTCACGTTCAAGGTGGATGAGCATGGAAAGGGCCCTCTGGGGCCCGGTTGCGGCGGCAGCCGCAATTCCATGATCGGCGTCAGTGAGGGTCACCGGTTGAGTGCCGCGGGTTGGTCTGGTGTCAGTAACCCGGGCTGCGGAAGCGGCAGAACCAGCGGCCTGGAGGGCGAGTCGGCAGGTGCGGTACCTGAGGGTGGGTCTTAAGGAAAAAAGGGGCAAAAGATGATCATGCCTCTGACCTGCGGAAATGCGAGATTCGCTGTCGCGCTTTCACGACAGTTGAGGGCCGATCTGTCGTGGCCACATCGTCAGTTGCGACGCTGACTCACCAAAAATGGTGAGTCGACTCGCGGCTGACGATGCCACTGGGCCGGGATGGTAGCCCGCAGGCTGGCGTTCTGGGCGTCGAGCGGGCCGGCCTCGCGCGCGCGTGCGCGTCTTAGGTAAAAAGGCTAGATCTTGATCATGCCTCTGACCTGCGGAAATACGAGACAGGCTGTCGTGCTTTCACGACACGTTGGGCGCCATGTGCTCAGCGTGCAGGGCAATCGCCCCTCTTCAAGGCCGGGTGCGGGCCTGTCGTGCAGGGACGACACCGACTCACCGAATCTGGTGAGTCAGGCGCTAGTGTCGTGGAGTCACGACACCGACTCACCGTTTCCGGTGAGTCGACTGTACTTTTTTGGTGAGTCACGCTACGTTACGGATCAAGCGCGCCCCGAAAGGCTCACCATGACTTTCCCTGCTCGGAAGGAACCGGCAGCACCGAAGCCGGCCAAGCCGGTTAAGCAGCCGGTCCGGTCATCGCGGCAACGTGACCGGGAACTCGCCGAGCAACGGCTCATCGAGGCGATGTCCTCAGCCGTGGGGAGGGCCACCAAGGGCCGAGGCAGTGCACCCATCTCCATCACGGCAACCGCCCAGTACCGAAACCCCCACCTGATGCTCGGGGAGCACGGTTACTCGGTCGTGTCGAACGCCTTCATGTCCCGCGTCCTGGCCCCCGTGATCGCTGCCCGAAACATGACTCCCACCGAGGTCGCAGTTCTGCTGTACTGCATGGGTGAGCAGAAGAAGGGGTTCGTCTCGATCAAGAGGCAGCAGGACGTTGCTGACTTCCTGGTCCTGCCCAGGACGAACGTGTCCTCTGCGCTGGTTCGACTGGAGGAGTGGCACATGATTCGGAAGGTCAACAGGACGAAGCTCCAGATGAACCCGACCCTGTGCTTCAACGGGAACGGGGACCTCCAGCAGGAGGAGCTGACGGCGGCTCGCCTGCTGCAGGCCACCCCGGGGGACTTTCCGGACCTTGTGGTTCCCTCGCCCCGCACCAAGAAGGGAAGTTCGTCATGATCATGAGGACTGAGGTCTGGGAGATGATCAGCGAACTCGGGCTGGCCGGTTCGGCCTACAAGACGCTCGCACGCCTGGTGAGGAAGCAGCAGCCCGGCGGCCACATCGAGTACTCGCAGCAGGAGCTGGCGGAGATCCTCGAAATGCACCCGAACATGGTCAGCCGGGCCATGGGAACCCTCACCCGGGCGAACGTCGTACTGCGGCCGACCCGCTACAGCTACCGGCTGCACCCGTTCGTCGCGGGCTACGAGACCGAAGACGAGATGAACAAGGCGATCGCGCAGGCCCTCGAAGACATCGAGAACGGCGACCTGCCGGCAATCAGCGTGCCCAGGAAGCGCCACCTGGCGGCGGTTGGCTGAGCGTGGTGGGTGCCGCACAGGAGACCTCCGTGCGGCACCCACGTACGCCTCTTGGCGCGGTGTAGTCCTAGGCCCAGGTGCCGACCACGAAGGACTCCGGTCGGGGGACCTCCAGGGCGACGCGCTCGTCGGCGCGGATGGAGATGACGCCGTTCTCGAAGTTGAGGCCGTTCTCGCTGGAGACGGTGACGGAGACGGACTCGCGGTCGTAGAGCTGGGCGCCGGTGCCGAAGGCGCCGACCAGGAACTTGTCGTCGGCCATCGCGGTGGTGTCGACGACGTTGAGACGCCAGACCTTCTTCTCTGCGCCGACCGCGACGGCGATCGCGATGCGGAAGGCCCCGTTGTTGTCGGTCTCCAGCTCCAGCTCCTCCCAGAGGTTCGGGGAGATCACCAGGCCGGTCATCTCGTACTCGGCGAGGATGCCCTTGGTGATGGCCCGGCGGACCTGCACACTGCGCTTGTCGCTGGCCTGGGCCTGGTACTCCTGGACGCCGGGGACGTTGAAGAGGCCGGTGAGCTTCTCACCATCACCAGAGCTGTGGAGCAGGTCGTAGTCCTCCCGGTACTTGACACCCTCAACCATCCGGTTGTTGATGAAGCTCTTGAGCCGCGGTTCGTCGGACAAGATGTTCTTGTGCGCGTGGAGGACGTGGGCGATCTCGGTGATCGGGTACATCACCGGCTTGAAGTCGAGGCGCGATTCCGGGGCCCGGCCCCACTGGTCGGTCGGCAGGCCGGCTGCCGGAGAGACTCCGTCCGCGGCGGTGCGCTGACGGATCTGCGCGGCGTTGTTGGTCCAGCCCGTCTCGCGGATGCCGTACAGCACGGACGCCTTGGTGGTGGACTTCGGGAAGAGATCGCGGATACGGGACTTGCGCCGGGCCAGCTCGCTGATGCCGACGTTCTGCGCGCCGCCAAAGCTGTTGTGGGTGATGCTGCCGGCGGACAGAGCCCAGATGGACTTGCCTTCCATGCCAGCACGGATCTGGGCGGCGCCCTCGAAGCCCCGCTCGCGGGCCCGCGCGAAGGCGTCCGACTCCGTGAAGAGGTCGCCGAGGGACTTCACCTCGGGGCCCTGGGGGCTGCCGTAGAACTGGCCGGCGGCGGGCGGGGCCTCAGGGGAGTCCAGGTAGCCGGCGATGTCGTCGGCGGTCTTGCGGGCGTCGATCAGGGACTTGAGCTCCTGCGCCTCCTGGATGACCTTGCGGTACGCGGAGTTCTGCTCGGAGCTGACGGTGAAGCGGCCCTTCTCGTCGACCTTGAAGCTGTCGGAGATGCGGCGCGCCTCGCCCTGGAGGGTGGCGAGTTCGTCGATGAGGGTCTTGAGGGGGATCTCGGCGGTGGCAGTGCTCACGATGCCTTCCAAGTGCTGGTGGACAGATGGCGCTCGTCGCTCGCCCGGCCAGCACCGGGACGACTCAACGTCCGGGACAGTGGAAGGGAACAAGGTGGTTAACGTCGCGTGCTGCCGCACCTTGCTGGCACGGCAGCACGGTGAGCGGGTATCGGGTCAGGCCGACAGGGCCTTGAGCTGGGCTTCGATCTCGTCGGGGTCAAGAGTGACCGAGGTGCTGTCGTTGCCAATGTTGCTTGTGCCCGGGTCGGGCGCAGGGTCTGCGGGCACCGCCGGCCGCCTGTCTGTCCGCTCAGAGTCGGTCCCCGATTCACCGGCCGGGCTCGGCGTCGAAGCGTCGGGCGCACTGTCCGTGGCACCCATCTCACCGGCTTCGTCGTCATCGTCGAGATGGTCGTACAGGCCCCACTCGTCGTCGAAGTCGTCGTCCGGACTGTCACCGGCGTCGTCGATCGGCATCCCCTTGCGTGCCAGGGTGCGCAGCAGCCGTTCAACGGCCGGCCGGAGATCCTCCAACCGCTCCGGGTCAACGTCGGCGACCGCGATGGCCGAGGTGGCGTCAGCCAGCCGGCCAGCGGCGGGCCGCAGGAACCGCGCCTCGGCGGCCTCCTCGGGATCCACCTCCTCCTCTTCCTCGACATCGCCCGCGGCGTCGGTCTCGACCGCCACGACGGCGAGTTCGACCCGCTGTGGAGTGCCGAGGGCGACGACGTCGCCGGTCGTCTCGTACGACACCGAGTAGGTGACCGTCTCCCCGGGTTCGGGCCGGGCCACGGACACGATGACGTGGTCGGGGAACGTCGCCTCGACGCACACCCACGCGGCCTCAGCCGCGCTCTCCTGGTTGGGCAAGAAGAGCACCTGCACGGCCTCGCGCAGGCGGTCCTGCTGCTCCTCGTACGATCCGGCCATCGGCCGCTGCATGCTCTTCTCCTCGACCTCGGGCAGCACCGCGGTGCTGAGTGATTTGGCCCCCGCAACGGCCTGGTGGGCGGTCTTCATCTCGAGAACCCCCCGTCCTGTTGGGGAGGCCTTCGCGGCGGCGACGGCCTGGCGCGCCGTCTTCACCTCCACCTCGGCCACCGGCGCAGGCGTCGGTGTGGCGGCCGGCTCGTCGGCAGCTTGGTCTTCGGCGCGGCCCAGCGGGATCGTCGCCCGGTCGTGGCCCCGGACGACGACCACCTCGTCGAAGGCGACCGGGGTCGGCTCCACCGCCGGTATGTCGTCGGGCAGGTCGTAGCCCAGGGTCAGGTGCGGGGTGAAGCCGTGATCCTGGTGCAGGGCCTCGGCATAGACCGAGCCAGCCAGCCGGGACGCGACCCGCTGCTGGAGTTCCGCCAGACCGGGCACGTCGACCGGCACCCACACCGGTACGCCGGCCTCTCCAACAGGGAAGCGGCCGATCCCGCCGACCTGCCCGTCAAGCTGTGGCGCGCCGGCCGTGGCAGAGCGGATCAGGTCGACCAGATCGTCCGGATGTCCGCCCAGGGCATCGGCCTGGCCGAGGTAGGCGAGGGTGATGTGCAGGTCGTCGGCGGCCGTGCCCTGCGGGTGAGCCAGTTCCTCGGCGACCTCGCGCGGCGGGTACAGGGCGATCATCACGCCCTGGCCAGCCTGAGGCTCGCCGTGTGCTTGCCCGGTGGCCTTGTACTCCAGCCCGGCCGGCTGGCCGGCCGGGCTTCCCTTGACCTCCAGCGCCATGGTGAGGGGGTGGGCGCCGTGCAGCACCGGCGAGACCTCGTACAGGTCGAGGTCGTGGATGATGCGCACGCCCGCGCGCTTGGTCGCGCCGCCCTTGGGGACGACGTAGCCGATGGACCACTGGGCCCCACCGCCCTCTTCGTGCCACTGCCTCACCTGCTCGAAGGTGTCCCGTCCGCGGGTGGTGCGCAGGTTGAAGCCGACGTCGGCCACCAGGGCGCCGGCGTCCTTCGGCCATGGCATGCCCATCGGGGTGGACTTCGGCAGCCGGGAATCCCCGGGCAGCCACTCCTCTACCCGGTGGCAGACCCCGATCGGGTCCCGCCACTCGTGAGAGAACACGGGCTTGACGGGTCGGGTGGCCATGGTGCGCGTGAAAGCCCCAGGCAGGATCACGTCCCCGACCTCGTCCTGCACCCCGGTGACGGCGCAGACAGCGGTGACGATGCCCTGTAGGCGGCGGGGCGGCCGGGCTGGTGTACGCGGCGGCGGCACGGTGAGCTTCCTCCAGGACCGGGGACGAATGGCCCCGCGACCGTGCCCGCTGCGCCCCCTTACCGTCGCGTGGTTCGCTCATTCAGGCACCCAAGGCAGACCTGCGAGGAAGCTCAGGGTGTTTCTGGTCGTGCCCGAACGATGTTCAGAGCGCGGACTGCGGCGGGGGCTGTGTCTCGCCGCTCTCCGCGTCCGTGAAGCCGCGCGTCCAGAACCGGTACCGGAACCGCTCCAGGAATGTGTCGGCCTGGGCCGAGTAGGGGCACTCCGACAGCTTCTTGCCCGCGCGCGCCGCTTGCGCGCCGTCAGCGGCGGCCCGTACGGCCTCGCCCGAGCCGGGAAGATCCCGAGGCTCCATCGTTCTCCTCCTACTTCTGCAACTCGTCCAGACGTTCATTCTCCTCGCCGCCGCCCGTCTCCGGGTTGTCCGGCTCCTCCTCGGGCTGTTCCTCGGCTGGCGTGGCGTCGCCCGCCGGGGACAGTCCGGCGTCGTCCACGTCCACCGCCCAGGCATCGGGGTCCGAGTAGCGGTAGACCTGTCCGGACGGATCCCGCAGCCACCCGGTCAGCGTGCCGTCCGGTGCCCGCTCCAGCCAGGCCTCCTCACCGGCGGGGTCCGAGAAGCGGGCAGTGATCGAAGGATCGTCCGGCTGCGGCTCGTCGCCCTCGTCGTATGGGTCGCCCGCCCACTGCCGTGCGTCGTCGGCGGGTGTCTGCGACTTGGGCATCTCGGCGGCCGCCGGGTCCTGGCCAGCCGGCGCCGGGCTACCCGGCGCGGGGGGAAAGGACTTCACGGAGATTCGATAGGTGCGCACATGGCGAAGGTGCGCTGTTCGACTGGCTTGTGTCGCGCAGCGCACCTGTCGAATCGTTCGCCAGAACCTCTACTCGTCGGATCCTCTCGACGCCACCTCTCCGGGCACGGTCGCGCCCACTCTTCCAGCCGGTCCCATGCGGTGCATGCCTCGGCGACGGCGCGTGTCGGACAGCGCACGCCCCCAGGTCAGTACACCGTCCCGGCGACATGCACCCCCTCGGGCCGCGGCAGCACGCCGTGCGTCCCGAGGATCCGGCCGCTGCGCTCCACCAGCAGCGCCAGCACCGACCGCGCGTCGCCGCCGTCCACCACCACCGGAGCCTCTGTCGGCGACGGACGCACTAGCACTTCGTCCTGCTGCGCCGCCTCCACCATCGTGGCCACCAGCCGGGAGCCGGTCACCGGCCGGTCGGCTCGACCGGTGACCTCCACCTCGTACAACTGCCCGTCGGGCAGCGTGCCCGTCACCCGAAACGTCATCACGTCCTCCGATCCGCTCACGCACGCCGGCCCAGCGTGCCCATCACGCCGAGCAGCCACTGCCGTAGGTCGTCGTCCAGATACCACGTTGACCCGGTGAACATCGCCTCCAGCGCGGTCGGCAGCACCTCCCAGGAGCGGCCGTCAGCCGGCTCCGAGCCGGTGAACAGGTCCGCCCAGCCGCCCTGCCGGGCGGTCGCCCGCGGGTGGTGCCCGCCGCCGGGGAACACCTCGGCAAGGCGGACCTGCGGGGCCCGCTCCCGCGTACCGACCTCGCCTCGGGAGGTACGGACCCAGTGGTAGGCCTCCTCGGCGGCCGCCAGCTCCGGAAGCGAGTGCTGAAGGTGGTGAGCCAGGGCGTGCAGCGCCGTCGCGTCACCGTCCCCGACGGTCAGGTGCCCAGTCTGCGGATGGTAGGAACCGCGGCGGGCACCGCGACTGGCCGTCACCGGTCCAGCGGCAGCCAGCCAGTCGGCCGGCAGCAGAGCCTCCAGGCCGCGGAGACGCTCCGTGCCCTCGCCGTCGGCCCGCAGGCCTCCGCCGGTGCCTGGGCCCATCTGCCGGACCTTCCCGACAGCGTGACGGGCGGCGTCACGCAGCGCGGCCCCGTAGGCCGCCTGGGTTCGCTGCTCGTCCGCCCGCGCCTGGCGGGCCTCGGCCCGGGCACTCCCGAGTTCCACCTCGGCGTCCCGGCTACCGGCCGCCGCCTCGGCAGCGATCCGGTCCGCGCGTCGGACCGCAGCCTGCGCGTAGAGGCGCATCGCCTGCATCCGGGCGTGTGGGTCGGTACCGAGCTCCGGCGCCGCCTCCCGCAGCCGGGCGGTGACGGCCGCGTCCAGGGCCTCACCCGCGCCGCGCACAGCCGCCAGGTGTCGCAGCGCCTCCGGGCCCGGCCCGCCGTCCACCGACCGATCAGCCACCCAACGACGCTCCTCGGCGACCTGCGGAAGCCGGCCGGCCTCGAGATCGGCGGTGCTCGCCGTCTCCCAGCGGCTGACCGTCCGCTCGACCCGGCCGAACTGCCCCACGGGAAGCAGAGCCAGCCACGGCGTCAGGTCCGTCCCACCGGGATCCTCCTGGGCACCGTCGACCGCGGCCGCGACATCGGCCTCGATCTCCTGTGTCTCCGGCCACCACCGCAACCGGCGCAGCATCCGCTCACGTACCCGCTCCAGCCGCGTGCCGTCCTCACCCCGCCACGTCGTGGCGATTTTGCGCAGCAGTTCCCGAAGCCAGGCTGCGACCCGGCGGGCCAGGCGTACCAGCGTGGCCATGACCCGGGAGAACAACCCGGGACGAGCCTGCTCCGGCACACCGTCGACGATCTCGCGTGCCACATCCTCCTGGCCCTCGGCCATGGCCTGGACCGCGGACTGCACGATCAACTCGACCTGCTGCTGGTCCAGCCGCCGACCGCGCATTGCCGCGACAGCCGCACCCAGCGCGGCGCCGACCGCGCGACCAGTGAATGCCGCCACCGACTGGCTGGCACCCTGAGGTGCCCGACCGCCAGTACCGGAGTGCTGCCCGGTCGAACTTGCCGGTGTGCCGGCGGCCCGGTACGAGCGGGCCATCGCCACCAGCGCGAAGTGCGACGCGTTGATGCCCTCGGGGATTCGGCGCAGCAGCCGCACCGCGCGCTCCGCTGTGTCCTCCTCCGACTCCCCGTCCAGCGGCTCCAGGTCGTTGAGCGTGCGTAGCACCGCCCGCACCGCGGCCGCGCGGGCGTTCCGTGCGGCATGCCGCACGGCCTGTTCGGCGTGGCCGTGCGCCGAAGCGTCCAGGCCCAGCCGACGAAGGGCCTCGGCAGCGTCGGCCGCCGCGCGCCGCTCGCCACCGCGGGCGCCGCCGGGTGCCAGCCGCTCCGCGACCGACTGCCGCAGTGCGTGGATGGTGCCCGGCACCACCCCCTCCAGGGCAGCCTGAACGACAGCGACGATCGCCTCGCGGGCGCGAGCCGTCACGACATCGCCCGTGCGCGGCCGCGGAGCAGCCGGAACCAGGGCCGGGGCTTCCCCGCCCGAGGCGGTAACGGGTGCCGGCGGGTCCGGCAGGTGGTGAACCGGCGCTGCGGCCACCATCACCTCTTCCTCCTCGATGCCGTAGGCGTCCTCCAGCGTCACCGCCTGCGTACCGCCTGGCCCCGGCCGGGAGTCGGTCACCACGACTGGCTTCGACGTGCCGTCGCCCTGCGGGACGGCGACCTGGTCGCCCGGCACCAGGTCCCCGGCGGTGCCCGGAATGGGCGCGGTCCTGGCCGGCGACGGCTGGCCGCCGGAGGCCTCGGCGAGCCGGTTCGCCGCGCGCCCAGCCGTACGGCCCTCGCCAGTGGCGGGGTCGGCGTGCTGGCGCAGCGCCTCCTGAAGAGCCTGGGCCTGTCCGACGCTCACTCCTACTCCGGCGTCGATCCGATCAGCGGCTTGTTGCGCCAGCGGGTCGTCACCCTCGCCCAGCCCCAGGTCGTGGATCCGCGCGCGCTCGGCGGGCGTCAGTTGCGGCGTGACCACGGGGCCGGCCTCCGGTTCGGTGACCACCGGGGTGATCCGACGGGTGTCGTCGATCCCGGTGACGGCCTCCTGCGGAGCGAGGTCTGCAGGTCGGCCAGCGGCGCCGGTGGCGCGTGCCATCAGCAGCGACCGGTCGGCGTGCAGCTGCCCGGCGGCTCCGCTCTCCACCTCCTCGTAGTCCACGACGACGTTGTCACCGGAGCGTTCTGGCTGCCCGACGATGCGCACGGGAGTCTTGTGCCCGGCGTCGTCGACCAACACGACGTCCCCGTCGTCAAGGTCCCCGGCGGCCACCGGCCGCAGCTCCACAACGGCGGGCCCGGCCTCGTCCGGATGCCCATCGCGCGCCACGGTGAGCGCTGCACCGTCGGTCATCACGACGCCGTCCGGTGTCGCCACCTCGATGGTGTCGCCCTCCACGGACTGCACGACGCCCACCGGCCGGCGGCTGTCCGGGTCAACGGCGACCTGGCCCGGCTTGATGTGCTGGCCGTCGCGGGTCCAGCCGGCCGGCCGCGCCGCGCCGCCGTCGGTGACCTCCAGGTCCCCCGGCGCCGCGTCCTGGTCATGCCGACGACCGTCGTAGCGCACCGACGACGTCGAGCCGGTCACTCCTATCACCATGCCCTCGCCGCCGGGGCCGCGTACCAGAGACCCCGGGAACAGCCCCTGCCCGCGGCGGTCGGTCGGATGGTCACCGTCCAGGCGCCCGGTCATCGCCTCCAACTGCGCGCCGGAGAGCAACGCGCCGTCGCCAGCCGGATGGTCCGGCTTGCTGGCCCGGGCGGCCTGGGCGTCGGCTGGCACGAACACCCCGCCGCGCCGGCCCGTCGCTCCGTCGATGTCCTCGGCTATGGTCACCTCGTAGCCGCGCACGAACCGGCCGCTCTGCTCGACGGTCTCCTCTCGCAGGCCCAACACCCACCCGGCTCGGGCGACCGGGCGCCCGTGCCCGTCGGTACCCTCGACCCGCGCGACATCGCCCTGGCGCAGCTGATCGACGCCGACCCACTGCGCAGGCCGACCACCGACCGGCTCCGGCGTACCCACCTCTGGAACCCCCGCCGCCCGATCCCCGGGCGCCTCCTGTCCGGCCGCGAGTCGTTCGCCGTCGGACACCTCGGCGGCCTGCCGCTGCGCACCCGGCACCTCGGCCTGCGGCGCACCATCGCTCCGGGCGTCCAAAGCGCCACCGGCCGGCCGGCCGGCATCCTCGCTCGATGTGTGCGACCCGGGAACCTGCTCACCGGGCCCAGTCGCACGGGCATGGTCCTGTTCGTCCTCCCACTGTGCTCGGGCCGTCCGCTCGCTGGCCAGGTGCTTCTGGTAGTAGCGGCTGAAGGAGACCGGCCGTTCACCACCGTTGTGATACTCGATCCATTCGCGCAGCTCGTCGCTGGCGTGCTTGTCGAAGACGGCCTCAGGTGCCTCGAACAGCATGTAGTCCGGGTCATCGATGCGGGTACCGGCGGCGACCCGTCGGGCCGGACGGCCCTCGGCCGCAGCCCGGGCGTCCTCCGCCTCCTGCTGTGCCCGGGCTGCCCGCGCCTTCTGCGCAGACTCCCGACGCACCAGGTAGCCCTTGGTGTACTCCTCGACCGCGTCCTTGACCGTCGACCTGTACTCGTTGTCGTACTGGTAGCGCAGCCGCTGACGCTCCGTCTCCACCCGCTCCAAGTACTCCCGCCGGGATTCCTTCGTCGGGTACAGACGGGCCAACTGGTCCATCAGCTGATCCTCGGCCGCCCGCTCGAAATCATCGGCCGGCACCGCGTCCGAGGCCTGCGTGGCCAACGGCACAAGGGCACGCCAGTAGTCACCACGCTGCGCGGTCCGACGGTCCAGTTCGTCGGCGATCCGGTGCAGCTCGGGGTTGTCCCACTCACCGGTCGCAGCGACCTGGTCGCTGACCACGGCCAGATGCGCCTCCAGCAGGGCTTCGTCGACATCCGTTAGGTCGGCCGGCAACATCCGGTTGTTGGCGTCCATCGTCGGCACGTCCGGATCAGACCGCTCCGGGACGTCGCCGGACACGCCGGCGACACCCTGCGGTGCGGCGTGCTCGTCGCGCACCGCCCGCATCGCCTCGCCGATCTTCCGGCCCTCTGCGTCACGCCACCCACGACCGGACTTCTGCGCGTCTGGCGCATCCCACGGGAACGGCCTGTTGGCCTCGTCGACCAACTGCTCGTAGCGGGCAGCCATCGCCGCCGCATCCTCGCGGCTGCCCTCCACCGTGCTGGCATCCCGCGGACCGACCGTCGCACCCGTGTAAGCGTGCCCGAACTCCCAGCTGCGGCCGCCGTCCTTCGACCAGTACGCCACCCCGCCGCCGGGCGACACACCCAGCGTTGGGTTGGCACCGATCCGCGCCACGTAGGCGCGGTTCCTTGTGCTGCCGGGGATGCCTTCCCCAGTGGCGAACCGCCCCCGCACCCGCGTCAGGTGCTCGCTCTCGTCGGGCACGTCAGCCTCGCGAGTGCCCGAGGGTGAAGCTTCCGAGGCCCGCTCGGCCTGCACCGCGCCGAGCTGCGCCCGACGTCGCTCGTGACCCTCAAGGACGCCGGGAAACCTCTCCTGGCGGACGTCGTCCGGCAGGCCGGCCACCATGGCGACGAAGGCCTCATGCCTGGCCACGTTCACCGGGTCGGCGGTGCTGTGATCGTCGACGGGGGACCGCCCGTCCGGATCCAGGCCGTCGGCCTGCTTCAGGAACCGCTCGGCGACATCCGGCGCGACCCCTCGTCGTTCGGCCTCCGCCCGAGCCTGCGCAACATGCTGCGCGAAGACGTCCCGGACCTCGGTGTAGTACCGGCCTTCGCCGACGATGCCCGGGCTGCCACGCCGCCCGTCTCCCCGGTAAGACCCGTAATAGGTCACCTCGGCCGCTTTCGGGCCGGCCGCGGAACGTAGGCGCTCCAGATAGTCCGTCCGCGCTCGCTCGCCCACGGCCTCGACGGCGGCCCGCAGGATCCCGGCGCGCTCAGCCAGGAACTCCCGAACGAGGCCATCGTGCTCGCCGAGAAAGTGCCGCACGTTGGCGTCGAACTGGCCGAGCGGATCCATCGCCTCGGCCTCGCCGAGCAGCTCGCCCCACTCCTTGGCGTCGTCCGGGTGGCCGCCAGCCGCTGCAGCAAAACGTCCGGCGACGTTCGGGACCTGCCCGCCTTCCTCCGGGCTCCAGTGGCTCGCCACAACTCCGTGTGGCGGATGGACCTTTCCGCCGCGGCGCACCCGCGTGCCCGCCGCATCCGGGCCCGCTTCGTGCCCACTTCCGGATGGCACGTCCACAGGTCCGTCAGTTTCAGATCCGCGCCCGCGCGGCACCGGGGTGCCCCCGGGAAGTGGCGCGCCAATCAGCGGAAGGTCCGGCCCGTCGGGGTCCACGTCGAGGTCCGGCCCGTCCGGGCGGAGCCGCCGCCGCCGGCGCCGTCGTCGGCGCCGGCGACGCTCGTCCCCGTTGTCGTCCCCGTTCTCGTCGTCCGGAGCGGGATCCTGGTCGTCAGCCGAGTCCTGACTGTCGCCTCCGTCCCCGTTGCCATCATCACCTGACCGGTCGACATCCGGGCTGGCTGTTCCGTGTCCCTCGTCGTCGTCGTGCCTTCGGACGCTCTCCCCGACTGGCCCGCCCTGCTCGTCTTCCCGACCTTGCTCCTGACGCTGTTCACCATCGTCCTCGCTCGGCCGCGGATGGGGCGTTGAGGAACGGTCACGGTCGACCTCAGGGGCGGGAACGTGGTCGCTCACCTCGTCGGGACCGTACGGTGCCGGCTTGGGGCCGCCCTCGACCTGCGCCACGACGCGGGCTCGGCGCCACTCGCTCTCCCGCTCCTCGTGTTCAACCTCCGCCCGACTCGGCGCCCCCGCCCGCCGGTGCGCGCGCTCCTCGGGAGCGAACGCGTCCAGCACATCGCCCAGCTCATCCCCCTTCATGAACATCGCGTGATCGGGATCGCCCTCATGCCGGCGTGCCAGCTCACGGAAGCGGTCGCGCGCCCACCGAATGACCTCCGGGTTGCTGCCGTCTCCACTGCTGCCGTTGCTCATGTCGCGCAGGAGGAACTCGAGTTCGCGGTAGAGCCGTCCCGTTTCCTCGTCCAGCTGTGAGCGGGTAGTCATCCCGCGCTTGAACAGAACCATGTAGAGCTTGTGGGCCAGGCTCCACAGCTCGTAGGGCGAGCGGTCCAGCGGGACGGGCCGGTACGACGCCACGACCCGGGCGACGGCATCCTCAACCGTCGGATAGAGGGAGGTCTTACCGCGGTCGCTGTCCGTCTTCATCCCGCCGTGGATGCCGAACGGGTACTCGGCGATCCAGGTCTCGCCCTTGCCCCTGCGCGAGACCTTGCCGATCCGGCGCCCATCACGCCACAGCTCGTATCGGTCCGCCTTGGCGTGGGTCCGGTTGATGGTCACACCGCTGTGGCCAGCCGGCTGCGACGTGGCGTCACCCGCGCCGGGCAACGCGAGCGGCATCGGGTCATCGCCGCCGGGCACAGGGAGATCCTCACCGTCCGAACCACCGTGGAGGTTCCTCTCGTGTCTGGAGGCTGCCCCATTGCCGCGTGGAATGTTCCGATCGTCGACTGCCGTATGCCTGTTCGGCTGCTCGGCATCCGCGCTGTCCGGCGAGATGGAGCGCAGGTCGGCGTCAACCTCGTCCGGTGACAGCAGGACACTGTTCCCGTCCGGCCGAACCTCTGGCCCGACAGCCGGGAGGAGGCCGCGCTGCCCTCGCTCGACATCCTGCGGGCCGGGCTCAGGGCGCAGGACGTCGAAGGCGTCGCCCGTCGGCGTTCCGACAGGGTCCTGCGCGTTCCCGGCTTCCAGGGCAGGCCCGGCGTCCGGTGCGACCGGCTTCGGCGCGGCGCCGACCTGATCGGGAGACTGCACCTCCTCGTCGCCGGTCACGCCGTCGGCCGCCGGCGCCTGAGTGTCGACCGGCCCCTGCCCGCTGGGTGCCGAGTACCGGCCGGAGTCGATCGCATTCTGCAGGTCCTCGTCCGAGGCGACAACGGCGCGCGGCTGCGGCTCACCGTTACGCCAACGGACCTGCTGCAGGGAGATGGTCGACCGCCGCCCAGTCTCCTGGTCCCTGACCGTCAGGACGTTGCCCACCGTGCCGACCTCGCCGGTGAGCAGCTGCTCCCCGTCCTCGCTGACGTACAGCACGGTGTCGCCCTTGGCGAAGTCCTCAGGCGTCCAGTCGCGCGGGTAGTCGGTGTCGGGGCGCTCCATCGGGTCGTGGGTGCGGGTCACGTCCCACACCCAGCCCAGGCTTCCGGCGTCCAGCGTCTCGGTGGCGCGGGTGACCGCGACGTAGGACAGTCGCAGGTCCTCGTCACTGGGCATCGTGGCTAGCTCGTGCCGGCCGCTGTCGTTGACCTCCGGGCCGCGGAAGTCGCCGGCGATCCGCACCCGACGCCACTCCAGGCCCTTGGACTTGTGGGCGGTGGAGATCACCACGTCCGGGTCCTGGTGCTCGGCGACGATCCCGCCTTCGCCGTCTGCCGGCGCGTGGCTGTTGTGGTTGATGTACTCCTGGATGGTGGCGCGCGCGGCATCGCGGTTGCCGTCCGGGTTCTTCACAGTCCACACCCGGCCGGACTTGTGCCGCACGGTGTGCGTGCCCGGCTGGTAGTACCACCGTTTCGACTGGTCGTCCCAGGCGAGCTTCCCGAAGCCGTTCGCCTTCGCGTCCTTGAGCCACTTGGTGAAGTCCTCGTGGTCCGGGTCGCCGTACTTGGTACCGGAGATCCACAGCCGTTCGCCGTCGTCGGTGATGTGGATGTCGGCGGCCAGGCCGCCGGATTCCATCAGCCGTGCGAGCTTGCCGTCGGAGTCGTTCTCGATGAGCTGGACCAGGGTGCGCATCGACCCGGCCGCCTCGGACTCCTCCTCGACGTACTGGACCACGTCGTCCCAGGCGGCGAAGTCGGCGAGGTCCTTGTGATTGGTCCTCTCGCCGGCCTGGAGCTGGCGGGCGGCCTCCACGAACTTCCGGATCTCCTCCAGGCCGCCGGCCACGGCGACGCGCTTGCCGCGGTCGAGTGCGTCGATCGCCTCGATGACGGCAGTGGCGTTGGTGCGGCACAGCACCGCGTCCGCGTCGTCCGGCCCCAGCTCGGCGATCCGGGAGTCCTTGCTGTCCAGGCCCTTGAGGCGCATCTCGGTGCCGGACAGGCGCAAGAACCGGTTGCCGATCTCGGCGATCTCGGGGCCGAAGCGGAACGACTGCGTGAGGGTGAGTCGGGCGTCGACGGGGAAGCGGGCAAGGGCGTCGGTGGCGCCCCGGAACCCGTAGATCGACTGGTTGGAGTCGCCGACCGCGACGACCTGCACGCCCTGCTTCATTGCGGCGCGCACGACCCCGTCGAGCACGGGGTTCACGTCCTGTGCCTCGTCGAAGAAGATCACATCGCTGTCGACCTTGAACCCGGACAGCGCCCACTGCTTGACGATGTAGTCCTGGTCGTACGTCAGCTTGCCGTTGGGGTCCAGGATGTCCGTCCACATCCGGTCGGCAATCGGCTTGAGCGCCTCGAACAGGGCGCCGCGGTGCTCCTCCGCGATCCACGGCGGCAGGCTCAGGTGCTGCGGTCCCATCTCCTCATCGGCGGACTGGCTCCACCGCGAGATCAGGTCACGGGCCTGGTAGGCGGCCGACGACGGCTTTAGGGACTGGCCCGGCGCGTACTCCACCCAGTCGTAGACCCGCATCAGGTCCGCCACCGTCTGCGCGGTCTGCCGCTTCGCACCACCCTCGCCGTCCTGCGGAAGCCGCTTCCCGAGGTCCCGGCCGGCGTCCCGGTAGCGCTGGTTCACGGCCCGGAACGCCATCCCGTTCGCAGTCTGCGGGGTGACGTTGTCCGCGTACTCACCCTTGGCCTTGGCCTGCTTCGCCTCCTCGGCCACCGACCGGTTGAACGCCAGGTAGTCGATCCGCTTGCCAGGCATGCGCCGGGACAACTGCTTGAGCGTGGACGACTTGCCGGTGCCGGCCAGCGCCATCACCGCAGTGTTCAGACCACGCCTGCCCACCGCCTCGTGAATCAGCGCCTGCTCAGCCGTCGGCGGGTACTCCTCCGACCCGGCCGCCGCCGCGTCGATCCGCTCCCACTCCTCATCGGAGGGGGCGCCAGGCTTCGCCAGCGGCATGTCCTCGATCCGTTCGACATTGCGGCCCTCGCCTTCGTCGGCGCGCAGCCCGTGTCCGTCCAGCCGGTTCTGGATCTCCTCGCCGCGGTCCTTCGGCTCCTCGACCTCCGTCTTACGGTTAAGCTCCTTGGCCACCTCCCACCGGTGCAGCTCCGCCCGGCGCCGCCACGCCAGATCCAGTGGATCGGCCGAGTCCTTGACCCGCTCAATGGCCTCGCCGAGGTCGTCGTGCTCCTGGTCGAGCTCCTCGAAGCTCATCCCGGTGACGGGCCGCTCGCCGATCGTCGGCCGTACTACTGGCCGCTGCGCCGAATCTGTCCCCGGGGACACATTCTCGGCGGGCGCCTCGGCACGCACCGGCTTCTCCGGGGAGTCGACCCGGTCCGTTGCCGGCGCCTGCGAAGCCTGGTCAGCGGGCGCGTCAGTGTCCGGTGCAGCAGGGGCTTCCGGGGCCTCCTCGGATGCCTTGTACGGCTCGGCGAACGGGTCGGGCTCGCCTGGCCGCGGCAGGGTGGCCTGGGTGCGGTCCGTGTCGTACGCCTCGCGGTCCAGCTTGTCGGCCGCGTTGCGCAGGGTCTTCTGCCGGCGCCGGCCGGTCGCCGTACTGGTGTCCACCTGATCGGCGGTGGTACGCGCGGTGTCGCGCAGGGTGCGCATCTGGTCTGAACGCATCGTGTAGCGCCGGAAGACGCCCGGCTTCCACGCGATCGGCTCCTCCGGGTCGGGCTGGGCAAGCTGGGCAAGCTCGCGCACCTGAGCCTCGGTGAACTTCACCTCCTGCCGGGCGCTGCCCGGCCGCGCCGTGCCGGACTTCTCGCCGCGGTGCCCCAGGTCGATGCCCTGCGCGACGTGGGTGGCCACACGGATCGGCGGGATGCCGGCCTTCGCCGGCATCTTGTCATGCCAGGTCATGTCTTCGGGGGCGCCGCCGCGACCGTCCTGCCCCCACCAGGTCGTGCGGCCCTTCTCATCGGGCCGGGAGCGGACCCAGCCGATGGTGGTCCCATCCTTGTCGGCGATCCAGCCGTGCCCGGCCTCTTCGTCGAGGCTGTGCAGGCGGGCGCCGTGGTCCAGGGTGAGGCCCTCGGGGGTGGCGGCCTGCGTAAGCTTCGCCCGGCGCGCCTCGCTGGCGACCGCCGCATCCTGGCGCGCCTCGACCGTGGGCTGCTCCCCGGGCCGATGTACATCGCGCAGCGGGTGCATGACGTACGTGCCATCGACGTTGACGAGCGCCTGGCCCTCGGTGGAGCCGATGAAGTGGCCGACACCGTCCGGGGTGACCAACTCCGCGCCGCTCTCGTACGGCTGCTCCTGAGGCTCCTCACCCCCGGCCGCCGGTGACGCCAGCTGATCGGGCGCGTTGCCCGGATGTGCTGAAGGCCCCGGGGTGACGGCCGAGTCGGGTGCGGGCGCCTCAGTGTCGGGCTTCGGGGACGAAGCGGTCTGCTGGTCCTCCTGATCGGGCCGGCGTCCGGACGGGGTGGTGTCGTCGGCCCGGCGGAAGGTGTGGTCGGGGCGGTGCATCAGCGTGCGGCCGTCGGTGGTGCGCACCCGCACCCCGCCCTTGCCGCTTCGGCCGATCAGCTCCGGTTTGTCGGCGACCTCCGCCACTGTGCCGTCGTCGGCGACGTACCGATCCCCGCGACGCAGGTTCGCGGCCTTGAGCCGGTCCGTGGCGCCCTCGGCGTCGGCGAACATGTCCGGAGTACCGAACTCGTCGCCAGCCCGTTGAGTCGGCTGCGCGGCGAGCACGTCGGCAGCGCCGAACAGGCCCGCATCCTCACCGTCCACCTGTTCGGCCTGCATCTCCTCCCAGGTGCCGCCCGGCCCCTTCTTCGTCGTCTCCCGCGCCTTCGCCGCGCGCGCGGCCTGCTCGCTGGCGAGTGCTGCGTGCCGGGCGACGTCCTCGCCGCTCACCTCGCCGTCGCCGAGCAGGTCCGGCTCCAGGGCGGTCATCTCGTCGGCGATCTGCTCGTCCGTCAGCGTGGACGGGTGCGGCTGCCCGTCCGCCGCGGCCTGTGGCGTGGCCTGCACTTCCGGCGCGGACGATGTTGCCCCGGGCTCGGCGGCCGGGGCTGCCGCGTCCTGCCGCTCGCGTCCAGCCGCCGCACCATCGGGGCCGCGGCGCTGGCCCGGCACGTCGACCTTGGCCCGGCCGGATCGATCGGTGGACACCACCGGCGTCGGGTCGGGGCTGTCCAGATCGATGTCGGGATCCGGGTCGACCGCCTTCTCGATGAGGTCCTGGGCCGGCCGTTCGGCCTCCAGCCGCGACTCCAGGTCCTCGACGCGCTTCGTCGCCTTGACGAACTCCTTGTCCTGCTCGCCGCGCCCGCGTAGCTCCTTCTTCTTCTGCTCGGCGGTGATGAGCTGCGCGAGAAGGGCTACGCGCCGCTCGGCAGACTTCAACGCCTCCCCGTAGGGCGGTTGACCGCCCAGCCCGCGCCGGGCCCGAACCAACTCGTCCTCAGACTCAGCGAGCTGGCGCCCGCCCTCCTCGATCAGGTCATCGAGGCCGTCCAGGCGCTTCTCCAGCGAGGCGATGATGCCGGTGCCCGCGCCGTCCCCGAGGTCGTCGCGGCTGTAGGTACCGGGGGTGGTCGACAGCCGGCGGCCGCGCAGCAGCGGCCAGTCGAAGCCAACCCGCACGATCCGGTTGCCGCTGATGTCGTAGTCGACCGTCGCGTACGCGGTGTGGCCGCCGAGTTGCCCCAGCGCCACCCGGTCTCCAGAGGTCAGCTCCTTGTTCTCGATCGCCGCCCTCACCAGGGCCAGCAGCGGGCCGGCCGCGTGCTTGCGCGAGGTGAACCGCTCCCGGCCCGGCAGGGTCATCCCGAACGAATCCCGGCGGGTCTCCACGCGCTGCGCCCGTGCGTTGTGCCAGGCCTCCAAGGCGTCGTCCAGCCACGCGATGTGCTGAGTGACGACGTCGGTTGCACGACGCTTCTCGTCCTGTTGCCGGTGCCAGCGCACATCGGCGCGCTGCAGATCCACGCGGGCCTTGACCGCCTTCGCGTGGTCGAGCACGGTCGTGTTGCCGGTCGCCAGCGCCTTCATCACCGCGAAGGAGACCGCGGTGTCGCCGATGTCCTCCATCTCACGCAGGTCGAAGTTCTTGCGGTTCATCTGCGCGATGAACTTGGCCTTGCGCTCCAGCGTGCCGGCGTTGAAGGCGTCGAACGTCTCCTCGGTGATCCAGGAGATGATCCGGACGTCCTTGTCTTGCAGGTAGTGCAGGTTGCCCTGTCGCTCGATGCGGCCCTCGCGCTGCGACATGTCGGCCGGGCGCCAGGGGTAGTCCATGTGGTGCATGGCAACGGCCCGGTCCTGAATGTTCGTGCCGGTGCCCATTTTGGTGGTGGACCCGATGAGCACGGCGATCTTGCCGTTGCGAGCGTCCTCGAATAGCTTGGCCTTCGCCTTGTCGCTGCCCGCCTCGTGGATGAAGCGAATCTGCTCGCGGGGAACGCCGGATGCAACCAGGCGCTCCCGCATGTGCTCGTAGGCGTTCCATGCCGGCTGCTCGTTGCCGTAGTCGTCCAGGCCGCCCTTGGCCTTCGAGCCGGGCACGCCCTGGTCCATGAAGACCAGCTGCAGCGCACCCTTCAGCGGCTGTGGCGTCGGGTCGTTCTTGGACGTGGGGAACTCGGCGTCCTTGTTCTCCCGGTAGATGGAGGCGATCTCCCGGGCGGCGTGGTCGATCTTGCCGCCCTCTTCGCCGTAGCCGCCGACCAGCCGCGGGTCGATTGCCGCGCGTTTCCCCAGGCCGATGATCTTGAGGATGCCTCCCGGCTCCTTGGCGTCCGGGTGGTTGGGCAGGTCCTCGATGTACTGCTTCTGCTCGGCGCTGATCGGTACGACCCGCAGCTCGCCGCGCTTGCCCTCCTCGTTGCGGCGCACCCGCGGCGTCGGCAGGTTCAGGTCTGCAGCGGTCTGCACGTCGGCCGCGACCCGGTACATGCGCAGCAGCTCGGGGACGTTGCGGAACTGCGCGAACCGGGCCTTCTCCTGGAACCCGGAGCCGTCGGGCTTGACCTCGACGTCGGTCACGACGTCGCCGAACGTCGCCGCCCAGGAGTCGAAGTCGCTGATGCCGGCGGCGTCCAGCAGGTCCGGCCGCAGATACCGCTTCATCGTGTACGCCTCGGTCACCGAGTTGGCGATCGGCGTGCCGGTGGCGAACGTCAGCACCCGCCCGGACTCGCTCCGGCCGCGAAGGTACTCGACCTTCATGTGCAGGTCGGAGGCCTTCGCCGACCCGGTGACTGCGGCACCGGGGATGCTGCTGACGGTGCGCAGGTTCTTGAATTCGTGTGCCTCGTCGACCATCAAATAGTCGACGCCAGTCTGCTCCCAGTAGACCGCCCCGGTGTCCTTGGACTCCTGCTCCAGGCGCTTCTCCATCGCCTCTTCGGCGTTGGTGAGCGCGTTCTCCAGCTGCTTGAGCGTCAGCGACTTGCCGTCCCGGGCCTTCGCGTCCGCGATCTGCCGGCGCAGCCGTGCCAGCTCCTCCTCCATGTAGGCGCGCCGGTTGGCGGGTGTCATCGGAATCTTCCCGAACGCGGAGTGCGTCAGGATCACCGCGTCCCATTCGCCGGTCGCGGCCCGGGCGATGAACTTGCGGCGCTTCTTGCCGGTCAGGTCCGCCGAGGACGCGGCCAGCACCTTGGCGTTTGGGTACAGCTCCAGGTACTCGCGGCGGAACTGCGCGAGCATGTGGTTCGGCACGATGATGGCTGGCTTCTTCGCCAGCCCGGTGCGGCGTAGCTCCTGCGTCGCGGCGACCATGGTGGCGGTCTTGCCGGCGCCTACCTCGTGTGCGAGCAACGCGGACGGCTCGTTGAGGATCCGGGCGATGGCCGCGTTCTGGTGCGGGCGCATCTTCCAGCCTGCGGTGATCCCCGGAAGTGTCAGCTGGACGTCGCTGTAGTCGCGCAGCGCGATGCCGTTGAACCGGTCGTTGTAGACCTTGGCCAGCCGTGCGGCGCGGGCCTCGTCCTCCCACACCCAGGCGGCGAACCGCTCGGCCATCGCCGAGGCCTTGTCGCGCGCGTCCGCGGTGCCCTCGTCGTCCACGGCCGACTTGCCGTCGGGCAGCGTGCGGGTGACGGTGATCTGCTTCTGCTGCAGGACCGCTTCGGCGATCTCCGACGCCGACCGCTTCTTCGTGCCCCAGGTGACGCGGGAGGCGATGCCCTGCGACGGGCCGTCGACGACCCACGTCGAGCCGCCGCCGTACTCGGCCCGCACGTGCGGCGTCTCGAGGATTTCGCGCAGGAACGAGGTGATGTCGTCCTCGCCGATCCACGGTGCGCCCATCTTGGCGCTGATCTCCCCGGGGACCAGGTCGCGTGGGACCACGGCCTCCAGCGCGGCGACGTGGCTCGCCATGTCGCCACGGCCGGCCGCGAGGTGGAGGCGGGCGATGGCGAGCTTCTTGCGGACGTCGCCCGACAGGTAGTCCGCGGCCGGCAGCAGGCGACCACTCTCCGGGGCGCGGAACACCCGGGTGCCGAGCTGCTCCAGGGCGTCGCTCTCGCTCGTGCCCATGAGCCGTGCCAGGGTCGGCAGGCGCAGTTCGCCGTCGTGCTCCAGCGCGAGCGAGACCGCCTGGTCGGGACTGTCCGCGCGCTCAGCGATCTTGCGCGGCGCCACCACCCGCTGGTGAAGGATGCTCGCCTTCGCCGCGGTCTTCGTGCTGTCGTTCCACCGGTCGAGCCCGTACGCGAACGCCGACGCGAAGTCGTCGTCGAAGAGGGCGAGGGCGGTCGGCGCCTTCCACTCGTCCGGGACCTTCTCGAGAGCGCCGTCCTTCGCCCGCACCCGAGCCTCGTCTGGGGTGAAGATGCGGTACTGGCCAGGCTTGTCGAGCGGCGCGTACGCGGCCGTGTAGGCGTCGTAGGCGCGGTTCAGCTCGGCGCGCAGCGTCGTCATGCGCTCGGTCTCGTCGTTGCCTTCGTGTGACGACTCCTCGTCCAGCAGCGCGGTGGTCAGGTTGCGCAGCTCCAGCAGGTCCCGCAGCTGCGACACCTGAGAGTGGTGGACGTCGAGCGCCTGGACCTGGCCGTCGATGACCTGGGTGAAGGTGCCGTCCGGGCGCGCGTTGATCGCGCCCTCGTGCTGGCGGTCGGCGGCCGCCTGGAGCACGATCTGCTCACGCGGGCCGGCCTCGTGGAGCGCGAAGCCACGCCCCTCGGCATTGGCCTGCGTGGTGATCCGAGCCAGGGCCTCGCGCAGCGCTGGCGCGGCGTTCTTGTCCCCGCGCACAGTCAGGTCGTGGTCGGTGAACTGGCCGCGGCCGGTGGTCAGCTCGCCGAGGACGTTGTCGGGGTGCTGCTGGAAGTACCGGTTGACCTCGACCTGGTGGCCGTTCACGTCGACCGGCGTCGACTCCACCCACGACTGGTCACCAGGTGCCTCACCCTCAGCCCGGCGGCGAAACAGCAGCACATCGGTGACCACATGCGTGCCGGCCGCCTTCTCGTGCGCGCCCTCGGGCAGCCGCACCGCTCCGACCAGGTCACCCAGCTTCGCCATCTCCTCGCGGGCCCGGGGGTCCTTGGAGTCCATGGTGTAGCGGGAAGACACCACCGCGACCAGGCCGCCCGGCCGGGTCAGCTCCAGGCTCTTCTTGATGAAGTGGTCGTGGATGGAGAGCTTGCGGCCCTTGTTGTGGACCGGGTCGGTGAGCTTGACGTCGCCGAACGGCACGTTGCCCACCACACCGTCGAAGCCGCCGCGCGGCGCCCGCGTCTTCGCGAACGACTCGGTGAGGATCTGCGCGTCAGGGTAGATCGCCCGGGAGATCGCCGCAGTGGTCGGGTCCAGCTCCACGCCGGTCATGTGCGTGCCGGCCGGCGCGGCCCCGATGAAGTTCCCGGACCCCGACCCCGGTTCCAGGACGTTCCCACCATCGAAGCCGAGCGCCTGCACGGCCTGCCACACCGCGTCGACCAGTGACTGGTCGGTGTAGTGGGCGTTCAGCGTGTTCTTCTGCGCGGCCGCCCACTCGCCGTCGTCCAGCAGGGCATGAAGCTCGGCGCGCTCGCCAGCGAACGACTTCCACCGCTCGACGGCCCGCTCGAACGCCTCGTCGTTCTTGTAGTTGCCGCGCCGCGGTTCGTCGGCCAGTACGGTGGGGAGGGAGCCCCAACCCGACCAGCGCGCCAGGACTCGCTTCTCCGCGTCGGTCGCCAGCCGGTCTTCGACCTGGATCCGGCGCAGCGTCCGCAGAGCCTCGACGTTGGCGCGCAGCTTCGCCCGCTCGCCGGACGGGGCGAGATCCTCCTGCGAGCGGGCCCGGAACTGCCCTGCCGCTACTCCTCGTCGAGCACCAGCTCCAGGTCCTCCGTCCCCGGCTCCTTCGGCAGGTACACCTCGTCGTTCAGCACCAGCTCCCGGGCCTGCGACCGCGCCTGATTCCTCGCCTGCACCCGCTCCAGAAGGCCGTCGCCCTCCGGCGGATTCAGCTCCAGCAGCTCCTCCGTCCTCTTCGCGATCAGATCCGCCACCCGCAGACCCACCCTCGTGAAGTGCGCTTCCTGCTCCGCCTCGCTCCCCAGCGACGCCGTCGCCGCCGGACGGTACGTCCGCGCGTACTGCTGAGCCAGCCTGCCGTACGACTCCATCCCGGTCCCCTCCTCGATCGATCGCGGCCTGATCACGGCCGCCACCATTGTCCAGCTGCCCGGCGTCGGCCATCGCCCGGGTGAAGGCCGCGACGAACTCCGGATCGGTCACCCGGTCCCGCAGGTGCGGCGCGTCCCAGTCAAACAGGTCACCGCGGTCGTTACGAACCTGCTCCGCCGCATCCGCGACGAGCAACGCCTCACGCTTCGTCGAGTAAAGCTTCGGCTTGCCTCCACCATCGCCGTAGCGGTCCGAGAGCAGAATGCCGGTGCCGGCGTGGTGAACGACGTACTTGCCCTTCGGCGTGCGCGTGACCATGAACCGGCCATTGGTCGAGAGCTGCTCACTGCGGGTCAGCTGAACCACACGGAAGGCGCCCTGGCGGTCCTTGTCGGCCTGGACGGCGTCGGCGCTGCTCGCATCGACGCCGTCGTCCCAGTGATACCGAACCTCGTTGATGCTGTGGAACCGGCGAGGGACAGCCTCACCTCCAGGCAGCCAGCTGCCCCGATCCCGCTCCCCGCCGCTCGCGCTGTCGGCCTGGCTGGCGCCGGAACCGCCCTCCGACGACGAGTCGCTGGTCTCCGGCACCCGCGGCCCGGCGTCATGGTCGCTGCGCCGCTCCGAGCCTCCATCCCGCTGCGCCGGCTTCGGCGTACGGTCGGCGGCCTTCTCGCGGGCCTCCGCCTCGATGCGAGCGGACGGCGCATCCCGACCGTGCTCGCGTTCCCACCGCTCGTAGTAGTACGGGTGGGAGACCAGGTGGAAGCCGTCCGCCGCGCCACCGTCCGCGACCTTCAACGTCTCCTTGCGGCCGCCGTGCCCCTCCCACGTCAGCGTGGTGTAGCCGCCGTCGCGCTCCACGTCCAAGACCCGTCGCGTGTACCAGCCCCCATCCACGAGCGGGTTCCCCGCCACGACGAAGTCGCCCTGCTCGATCAGACGGGCCTGACTCCATCGGTAGCCGGGCTGTTCGTCGGCCGGGCCGGCCGGCGCACCGGCCTTCTCGGCGGCCGCGCTCAGCTCCTCCGGGGTGTAGGACTGCCAGCCGCCCTGCTTGTGGATCGGACCGGTCTCAAGTCCGTCGGCCTCGCTCAGCGCATCCCGCTTGCTCGCGTGCCGGCCCTCGTGGACACGGCCGGTCGCAGCTTCGTAGACCCGCCACGTACCGTCCTGCTGGCCCACCAGGTGACGGCCCGTCGCAGTCAGCTGGACCGAGGAGAGCGTGTCGGCGCGTCCACGCGCGGCCTCGCGACGCAGCTGGGCGTCCTGCGGCTTCTCGGAGTCAGCGGCCAGTGGCCGGACCTCGCCACGGCGCCACGACTCCAGCACACCTGAAGCGGTCGGCCTGTCGTCCGGGATGTCCTGCCCGTCGTCGTCCTTCGCGTGCGGCTGTGCAGCCACCCGCGGGTCGCCGATGTCCGGCTTGGTGATGCCGTCACCGCGGCCGCCGCTCGCGGACTGCGCGTCGCGCCTCGCGTCCTCGGCCTGGACCTTGTCCTGATTCGCAGTCGGCGCGCTGCCGTCCGGCCGGGCGACCATGGTCAGCCGGTTGGCGAACAGCTTCTCCTGCGCGCCGGTGTCGAGTCGCTCGACGAGCACCTTGTCGCCAGCCAGCGCCCGAAGAACCCGCCCGAGACCGCCACCCCACAAGCGCGCGATTCCCCCGGTCTCGACGAACCGGCCACGACTGTCACGCGGGTGAAGAGCGGGGTTCCATGGCCGGCGAACGGCCTTGACCTCAAGGCGGGCAGCGGCAGTGCGGATCTCGGGCATGCCGCGGACCATGCACGCCGACCGTGGCTAACGTCGCGCCCTGCGAGGTTGCCTGGGACCAGGCCGTGAGCTGTCGGGCTCCGGCCCTCACATGCTCTCGGTCAGGATGTGCAGCAAGAACCACACCGAGAAGCCACACCACCCCACCGTGAACAGGGCCCGGCCTGGCTTCGTCCGGACGTGGAGCCAGGCGCGGGTCCGTTCGGACAGCGTGTCTCCCAGCTTCCGGCTGCACAGCGCGTACGCCTCGACTACGGCGCCTACGCCCAACACCAGCGCCCAGATCAGATCAGCGGTCGTCATCGTTGTCTCCTTCGTCAGTGAGTAGCGACTCGGCTTGGTAGTGGAGCCGGCAACGGCAGTTGCGGATCAGGGCAGGCGGAGCGATCGGGTCGCCCGGGTAGCGCAGGGGGTAGCCGTGGACGGAGAACGGCTCCAGCACCGGCAGGGTCTGCCCGTCCAGATCCTGGTGCGCCGGCCGCACCCGCTCGTCACCTCTGCTGATCCACGTGCGTGTGACGCGCGCCCCGCACGCGGCTGCGGATGCCTCGGCAGCGCCGTTGACGGCCGCGGCCGCGATGCTGTGCGCCGTACCATCGACGACCGCCCGGACACGTTCGGCGAAGTACCTGCGGACGTGGCCGACCAGTTGCTCCAACGTCAGGTCGGGATGATCGTCCTGGACCACGGTGATGCTGTCCGCGACGTCGGCTAGGAACGCCCGTACGGCGGCTGCTCCGAGAGTCACCGCGTCCAGAGTGGCGGCGTGCAGGCCGCTGGCCGCCGGCGCGAGCACCGTCGGGCTGGCGGCCGGACCGACGAGAGCGGCCACGCAACCCGCAGCAGTGGACTGCACGGCCGAGGCGACGAGCGGCTCCAGAACTGCGACGCTCTCCTCCACCCACCGTTCCGGCACCACAACCTTCGCCGGATCGATCGGTGCATCACCGGCCCGAGTGTCGACCTCGTACGGACCGGGTTGCCAGTACCTGGTGCGGCTGCGCATCTTGGGGGATCGCAGGCGGGCCGCGATCACCTCGGCCTGGCGAGCGAGGAGCGCGTCCAGCGCGGCAGCCGCGCCGGCCCGAAGTCGCTCCGTCTCCGCCGCCGACGCTTCCCAGCCCGGCACCGGCTCGGGGCTGACCGGTAGAGCCTTCGTCTCTCGACCGGCCGCAACCGCGGCGGCAGCCGACCCCGAGGGCGTGATCGGGGCGGTCGTGCGCGCCTGATCGACAGCCCGTGCTGCCGCAGCTCGGCCCCGCACGTCGCCGGTCCTGTCCCGGGTCTCCGCCACGGCGGCGGCCGCCGCCCCAGGCGTCGATGTGCGTGCTGCCTCCCGGGAGGCAGCGACACCTGCCGCGGCCGCGCCCGGAGCGCCAGCAGGATCGGTGGGGCCGCGGGCCGCCTCGACCGCGTTCGCTGCAGGTCCGGCTTGCCGGCTCGGCGGTTGGCCGTTCGTCTGGGCACCGGCGAGACCTGGGGGACCGCCTGCCAGGTCTTGCCCCTGGCCACCCCCCAACCCGAGCTCGGCAGCGTCCTCTGCCCGACCCGGCACGGGCGCCTTCTGCGGGCTGAACCAGAGGGCCCTTGTCTGGGCGTTGTCGATCGGGTCCCGCCCGGCCGCCTCTCGGTACTCGTCCGCAGAGATCAGGCCGGCCGTCCACTCCTCACGAAGAACCCGCAGCCGCTCCCGACGAGGAAGGTCCAGAACCTCGACGTCCGAGGTATCGATCAACGGCCGCCATCCCTCATCGACGTCGAGATCGGGAAGGAACGCCGACGCGACCAGATCCAGGTGAGGAAGCTCGGTGATCGTCCAGAACGTGAACTCGTCCTGTTCGGCGTTGGCATACGTCTTGCCAGCTGTGTTGCCGAACATGGCCTCGCTCACCCCGAACGCAGCCAGGATCTCGTCCTTACTGATGCCCGACAGGTCCTTGTAGGCCATGTCACGTGGCTTGGACGAGGTGTCGATGTAGTTGATCCCGCCGGGCCCGGTGCCGATGAGGGCGATCTGGCCGGCGTTGTCGACGCCCGGAGCGAAGCGAGCCTCGATTCGGTCCAGCTGGCGTTCCGACGAGCCCTTGAGGTCGACACCGACGATCCCGCCAGGCCGGCCGTCGCGCCGCAGGAAGTTGACGTTGTACAGCCGGGCCAGATGGTCCAGGTCGACGCTGATGCCTGCAGCCTCAAGCGGCGTGATCCCCGAGAACGGGTCCGTCGGATGAGGCTCACGTACCCACCGAATGCGCTCCGGGTCGAGCTCCCGCAGGCGCCCGCTCCTCGTCGTGAACTCGAAGTGGCTGATGTAGTCGCCGCTCGGGTCCGGCACCGGCCGTACCCGCTCCGGCGGCAGCAGATCGAGACGGGTGATCGTGCCCAACCTGCTCTTCGTCACCTCGACGAAAGCCCCACGCTTCGACAGCAGCACCTGGGAGCTCAGCCGCTTGCGGAAGTTCCGGCCCGACTCCAGCGGGTTGGCCTTGCCGTTCAACACGCGGTACAGCGGATGGTCGGACAGGAACTCCGTGTACTGCCCGGGCTTCTCCCCGCGACCGATCGTGAACGGGCGCCGAGCCTGGTGACCAGCGATCGTCTCGATGCTCTTGAACACCCAGACACCCTGCTCGTACCCCTCCGAGACAACCCGCTCCATGTCCCAGCCGTCAGCCCGACCCTCCGTGCCGTACTCCGCAGTGATCCCCGGCAACGACGCCCAGGACCCGTTCCACCCGCTCTTCGACTCCACCCCAGCCGGCACGGGACGGGCGACCAGACGCCGCAGCCCCGGTGCGAAACGCCGCCCCATCAGGCGTCCTCACTGGCCAGCCACAGACCCGTCGCGACGATCAACGCCGAGATCACAGCCGCCCCACACAGCGGGTGCACGACGAACGCCACGGCCGTCAAGGACATGGTGCCCACGACGACCAGGAGCAGCCCGACGAGCTCGCGCTGCGGGAGCGCCGGCTGAGACTGCACGGGCTGAGGAGGCTGCGAGGCCGGAGGAGTCGTCACCCGGCGGACCGTAGGCACCGCACGCGCTTGCGTCGCGCCCTCACACCATCCGCTGGACGTACGCCTCGACACCCCGCCGGCTGTACGAGCGTCCGGACACCAGCTGCGCACCAGCCGGAGCAACCGGCGCAGGCAGACGCTTCGCCCGCACCCGCTGATCCCCACCGATCAGATGCCGGTTGTCGACTACCGCCGCGCACTCCTCGTCGGCAACATCCTCGTACGGCCGCCGGCACCCCTTGCAGTACACCTCCAAAGCCGTCACCCGCTGCTGAGCCTTGGCCAGGAAGCTGCCGCGATAATCGGCGTACCGGGCCACATCAGCGGCCACCGGAAGCTCGGCAGCCACCACCCACTGGTGGTCAGCCGGCTTCGACTTCTTCGTGGAGTCGGACGTGCTCACAGAGTTCCCCTCGCTCGTCGGTCAAGAAGCGCTGGCTCCACTCCAGCCCTCTCATACATGGGTACGGCAGGGACTTGGAATCTGTTACACCGGCTCTGTCGGACGGCAAGAGCAGCGGCAAACGGCCAGCGCCATCGAGCAACACCGATGGGTTGGCGGACCCCCCACAAAGCACTGGAGGGGCCCCTTTGGGGCCCCTCCAGTGCGTCACCGGTTCGCTGCGAACCGAGGTAGCAGTACGGTCTCTGGTGACTTGAGCTCCCTGCTCGTTGCGGGTCGCAGGCCCATCACGTCGAGCATCTGGTCAAGCGTCGCGGTGGCGGTGTGCCGCGGGTCCCAGAAGCAGACCGGTTCCTGCGCGTCGTATGCCTCGGGAACGATCGTCGCGCTCTTCAGGATCGGCAACAGCATCTCCGCGAACTCCTTCTCGCCGGCCTGCTGACGGTTCATGTAGAACTTGCCCTGGCTCTCGTGGGACTTACCTTCGTTCATAGCCACCCACGTGGCGACGCCAGTGGCCTTGAAGAAGTTGTACCGTTCCCGAACCTCATCGATCCGGCGGATCATCGCCCGGACTCCGCGGAACTCCTTCGTGCCGGGCTTGGTGCAGATGAACAGGTTCGTGGCAGCGAGGATCACCGAGATCGACAAGCGCGCCAGCGATGCGGGAGTGTCGATCCAGATGACGTCAAACTCGTCCTCATCGATCTGAGTGCCAAGTACTTCCTGCAGCCAAAAGACGGCAGTCTCCGACCCCGCAAGCTCAGTGTCAGCCTGCGACATCTTCTCGCTGCCCCGCACGATGTACATGTTCTCGATGACCTCGAAGGGCTCGATCGAGTTGCCCTTCTCGTCCGTCTTTCCATCGGGCGCCACGCGAGTGCGGGCCGGAACGATGGCCTCAGCCAGAGTCGCGCGACCCAGCATGACGTCGTGCACCGTCTTGACGGCGTCCGGCAGCTCGTCACCATCCCAACCGGACCAGTACGACGCATCAGACTGCAGGTCCACGTCGATCAGGAGCACCCGGTATCCCCTGCGAGCAGCCTGCACACACAGGTTGTAGCCAATGCTGGTCTTGCCGACGGATCCCGCCCTGTTGGTCGCCGCGAACACAGGGGGCAGGTGGGGCGCATACGCAGGTCGGTGGGTTCGAAACGGTGCAAGGAGCTTGCTGGACACAGGTCGTCTCCGAGGAGCCAGCTGACGGGGTTAGACGCCAGAAGTGGGTGTAGGCAGGTGAGCGCGCTCAAAGGCATTGGGCTCGTAGCCCGCTTCGTCTCGCAGATACGTCAGGTAGCCAAGGACACGACGGTCAGCCTTTCGGCGAGCGTCGGATGCCCAGATCTCATCTTCCGCAAGAGCTGCGGCATACCCGAACTGCGCCTTGAGTGTAGGGCTTCCAGCAACCAGGACATGCTCCCGGTAGGCCTGCGCATCGGCGAACGAGGTCGCAAGCTCGGCACCAGCCACGACCATCCACTTGTGCGCAATCCCGAGACCTCGCTTGCCGATCATGTCCAGAGCCGCAATGGCGGTGCGAAGCGCCGTCGGACTGGGCGGATCAGTGAGAGGGAACTCCTTGATCAAGATTGCGCACTTCTCGCCCCGAGCCTGCGCCGCGACAGCGCGGGCGCGTGCCTCTTCGACTGCGGCGGTCTCACGTTGAGCAGGAACTTCGGGGGCGGGGGTGTCGGCGTTGGGCTGCTCGTCGGTTCGCGGCGAACCGCCGGCTTCGGGGGCGGGGGTGTCGGCGTTGGGCTGCTCGTCGGTTCGCGGCGAACCGCCGGCTTCGGGGGCGGGGCCTTCCGGATCGAGTAGAACCTTGGCGATCGCTTCTTCGAGGCTTGATACCTCCTTGAAGAGAAACGCTACATGTGCTCGCCACACCAGATCTGCGGTATGCAGGTCCTTCATCAGAAGGTAGGCCTGTTCGGCTGACAGGCGCTTCTGAAGCACAGCCTTCTTCAAGCCAGGGTGATCAGCAAGCGGGAGGATGGCTAGCATCTTGACGACGAACGACTTGCTACGTCCAGAGGCATCCGCGATCTTCTGGCGGCTGTAGCCCTTCTCCGCAAGACGCAGAAAGCCGAGCGCCTCCTGGAAGGGAGTCAGGTCGTTCCGACTGATGTTCTCGCCGAGGAAGATCTCCGTGAGCTTGTCGACGTACTGGTTCTGAACATCGACGCGAAGCTCCTCAAGGCCAGCATCGCCCGCGCAGTCGTAACGGCAGTGGCCCGCGACGATGACGTACTTGTGCTCGTCATCGAACCCATCCTTGTGCTCCGGGAACTCGTCGAGGTAGACGGCTAGATCGACGACCACGAGAGCCTGGATCAGGCCATTCTCTCGGAGGTTCGTGACTAGCTTCTGCCGAGCCTCCTCAGTTTCAAAGAGGTCGTCACCGCGTAGGTTCTGCGGGCACGGGGCGATCTGCGCCCGCGGCACAGGAACACCAGGTCCATCTGGTGTCGGCAAGGGAACGAGCGGTCGCTCCACAAGGATCGGGGTGTCCTTGGTGTTCGCCGATCCGCCTGCCCCGTTTCGCGGCATTATGTGCCTCCTATGCGCTATGTGCTTGCCTTCGGGTGGAACACTAGCGGTTCGTCGCGAACCGGTGGAGCAGTAGGGCGGCATCTGCTTCTCTACGGTGAGGAGTCAGTCGGTCGGCCCTGCCTTCCCCGCGAACCGCCCCACCAGGCACGACGTGCATACTTACTGGACTATCAGCAGGACGTAGAGGTGATGACGCGGTGAAACTGGCTGAAGCGCTTGCGCAGCGCGCGGCCGCGGTGCGGCAGGTGGAGCAGTTGCGGGCGCGCGTCGTCGGTAGCGCCCGCTACCAGGAGGGCGAGGAGCCGGCCGAGAACGCGGCCGAGGTCCTGGCGCAGGCCGCAGAGGTGCTGGACGAGCTGGAGCGGCTGATCCGTCAGATCAACCGGACCAACTCCACCGCGCGCATCGAGGGCGGCGGCACTCTCACCGACGCCCTCGCCCGCCGGGACGTCCTGCGGCTGCGCCACTCGGTGACCACCGCGGCCGCCGACGCCGCCTCCGGACGGGACCAGCGCGGAGCCGTACGGCAGTTGCGCTCCGAGCTCAGGATCCTCTCCGCCCTGCCGGTCGCCGAGCTCCGCGCCCAGGCGGACGCCCTGGCCAAGGAGATCCGCGAGGTGGACACCCTGATCCAGCGCACCAACTGGGAGATCGACCTGATCGAGGACTGATCCCACGAGCCGGGTGTGGGAAGCAGGTAGTCGTCAAGGAGGCGTGCACACACCGCGGCCGGCGGTCTATCCGGCCCTTGGCGCGTGAAGAGCAACGCAGGGGTTCGATTCCCCACCGAACAATGCAGCTCAGCATCGCGTACAGGTGACAGAGCACAGCACACAGCTCACCACCATGTGCAGATCCGGACGACGAGGGCGGGAACGGGGCGCCCCACACCCGGTGCGAGGGCCGTGCTGAGTGCACGGCCCTCGCACCCACTCCACCCCAGAGCCCCTCAAGAAGCGCCAGATGGAGCCGTCGTGGCACCCTCCCAGCGGACGGTTCTCCAGAGCGCCGACCTGACCGGTCAATCCTTGGTGACACAAACCGTGCCGTGGTCAAAGTTCATTGGCACACGGTGAAGGTCCGGTGTCACAGGACATCAGCGGAGGGGTCGGCGGACGTGGCGGCCTGGCGCGCCTGCCTGGCGACGGCCCATGCGTTCTCGCCCGCAACCTTGATCTTGCGGAAGTAGCGCTTCATCGCGTGGGACCCCTTTGCCCAGTCGCCGAGTTCGGCGATGGTGTCCTCGGGCACCTTGGACTCGTACAGCTCGGTCGCGCCGCCGGCCCGCAGGCCGTGGGCGGTCACGCTGCCCGCGGTCCTCGCGTTGAGCAGCGCGTTGTAGCCCAGCTCCGCGCGCTGGGTCTCGGTGAGGTGAGCGACCCGGGCGAACGCCTTCTTGGCGAGGGCCTTGACGTACTTGTTGATCGACTCGCCGGAGAGGAAGGAGAGCTCGGTCCAGTCCTCGGCGGTGAGCTCCTGGTCGGTCTTCGGGGTGCCGTCCGGATGGGTGGGTCGGGTCTGCGGGGTGAGTCGGACCCCGAGCCGGCCGGCGCGGTTGAGCGCGCGGAACAGCGCCTGGTCCTCGGGTTGACGGATGATGCGGCCGTACTCCAGCCAGGCCCGCACCCGGCGGACCGGGCAGATGTGCGGGGCGTCGTCCCGGGCCGGGATCCATGCCTCGAACACGCTGCCGTCCTTGTGGGTCTTGCGGTCGACCAGCCGGACGTCGATGCCGTCGCGGTGCAGGGTGACGTGGGTGACGATCAGCTGGGCGAGCTCGATCCGCCGGGACAGCAGGTGGAAGCCCAGGCAGCAGATGGCGGCGTCGCGCAGGTCGGCCGGCCGGCCGCGCTCGTCGCAGATCGCGACCATCTCCTCCAGGTCGATCTCGCGGATAGCGGGGCTCTGCTTGTCGGTGTGGGTGCGGTTCCACTTCGTTCGGTAGGCCGCGAGGATCGCGGTGGCTTGTCGGGTGCCGGGCCGGGTGTTTCCCGGGGTCGTCTCCTCCTGCCAGGTGACGACCGCGCTCTTGTAGGCGGTGATGGTGTCGGGGTCGAGCTTGCGGTGGATTAGGTCGCCCACGTACTCGAACAGCGTCGCGGTGGTGCAGGGCAGCGCGACGCGACCCTGCTGCTCGCACCAGAGCTGGAACAAATTGCGCTGGTTGTCCCGGTTGCGGCTGGTGTTGGCTGGCCGGGCCTCCTCAAGGAGTCGGGCGGTGCGTTCGGATACCACGTAGTCAGCCGCGGTGTACTGCGGCGCCACGAACGGGGCGGGCAACGGCCGCCCGGCGACCAGCACGGTGTCCCGTGTGAAGCCCGAGACGTCCAGCCCGAGCGGCCGGTCCGGGACGGCCGGGACCGGGACGCCGGCCGGATCGACCAGTTCCCCATCCCAGACCTCGACGTCGGTGCTCATCCCGTCTCGGCCTCGCCAGCAGGGTGCCACTGGCGAGTTCCGGCATCCGGACTATCCGGGTGCCCGGACCAGTTCCCGGCCAACCGGTGAAGGGTGTTCAGCGGACTAGTGGCCCCGACGATGTCGCCTCCGCCGACCGCGCCGTCGACCCGCCCGAGCGCGTACGCACCCTGCACCAGCGCGGTGACCAGCTCGGCCGGGACGTCGATGCCGGCCGCGGCCGCCGTCTCCAGCAGCCGGGCCCGCGCGAAGCCGAACAGCGCGTCGGCGTGCTCCTTCACCTGCTCAGGGGTGCGCGTCACCGGGACATCCGCGCCGGGGCGAGGAGGCGGTGGCGGACTCCGCCGCGGGGGCCGAACTCCACCACCGCGTACGGCTCGTCGGTGACGGTGAGCTCGGCGCCGGGCTCACCGTCCACCTCGTACAGGTAGATCCGGGACTCCGTGTTGCCGTAGAACTGGGCGTCGTCCTCGGTGCTGCCGTCGGCCCGGTTCACTCGGCAGCGGGACGTGCTCAGGTTCTTGGGTGAGAGCCGGTCGAGCAGCGCCTGCTCCGCGCTGGTGGGGCTGGGCCACCATTCGAGCGGGTTGGTGACCGGCGACTCCGTGTCGCGGTCGAGCGGCCACCATCGGCCCCAGACGCGTCGTCCGTTCATCGTGAACTCCTCTGGAAGGGGGGCGTGGTGGTGCGAGGGCGGCCGACGGCGGCCATCGCGTCGGGGGGTAGCCCGTGGCGCAGCAGCGGGTACATCGTCTCCGGGCGCTCCAGTACGCCGCTCCCGAAGGCCGGGTGGGGCCGCGGTGAGGACGTGGCCAGGGGTATCCCAAGGTAGGCGGTGCCGCCCAGCTCGCTCCAGGTCGGGTCGAGCGCGTGGCCGTCGGGAGTGGAGCACCAGGCGTGCGCGGTGGGCACCGGGCTGTCGGCCGGCAGGGCGAGGCCCTCTGTGTAGATGAGTGGGGGGTGGGCTCGTTCGGTGCGCGCGGCGTTGGCGAAGCACTGGCGTTCCGGCAGTGGCGCCATCCCGATCGGGAGTGGGGCCGGGGTGAACCAGCGGCCGTGGGCGAGCAGCAGCGCGGGCACCGACCGGTGCGCCCAGTCGGCGGTTTCCGGCCCGTAGTTCAGCTTCTCGATCTCCGTGAGGGTGTGCAGGTAGTCCAGCAGGACCTGCTCGGCCGGGGTGTTCTGCGCGGTCACCGTCACTGGTCAGCCCCGCGCGTGATGTCTTCCTGCCCATTGAGCTCCATGGTGACGGTGGTCTTCTTCGGGCTCTGGTCGGGGACGATCGGGAGCGAGGTGCCGGCCTCGGTACGCAGTGCGTCGATCTCCTGGCCGTAGCGGCGCAGCTCGGCGGCCGGCCGCTCGGTGGCCTGCCCCGCGAGTTCGGCGCAGGCGTCGGCGACCCGTTGCTCGGCGGCTGTCAGGGCGTCGACCTCCTCGTGGTCCGGCGTCGCACTCATGCGGCGGCCTGCCGTCGCCGGATCTGGGCCTCGGCGCGGTCCTCGGGATCGTCGTACATGCTGGTCTCCTTGACGGGAGTGCGAGAGGAGAGGGGGAACGCTCAGGTAGTGGGGGCGGCGTGGGCCTCGATCGCCTCGGCCAGGGCGCGCAGCTCGGCCCGGATGGACCGCTCGCGGGTCAGCCAGGTGGTGCGCAATTCGGCCGCCTCGGGTGTCTGCTGCGCCGGGAGGGGGCCGTCCTCGGTCGGCCAGAGCGGCGGCAGCAGTAGCCGGTACGCCTGGTCCAGATAGTCTCGGGCCGCCGGCGGCAGCTCGCCGCGGTACTGCCGGGCGTGGTCGATCACGGCCGCGAGATCGTTGAAGGTCTCCGTCGCCGGGACCAGCACCAGGCAGCGCGGGTCGGCGCACCGCAGCTGGGCGTGGATGGTTAGGTAGCTGCGGCCGCGGCCGCGGCCGTTGTCGGTGACGGTGACCGGCGGCTCGGGGTCGTCACGGCGCCAGGGGTGCTCGCCGGCCAGCTCCTCGCGGGCCTCCATGACCAGCGCTTCTTCACTGAACTCGGGCCTGCTGGCGGCGAGTTCGGCACGGAGGCCGGTCTCGTAGTCGTGGGTGACCTCGGTCGGGCCGGTGTCGGTGGCCTGGGCGGTGTGCGGGGTGATCAGCTCGACCAGGGCGCGCAGCCGGTCCGCTCCCGGCGCGGCGGTGGACACCTTCGCGGCTCGCTCGGCGGCGGCGGCCGCGGTCAGGCAGCGCGGGTCGGCGCAGAGCAGTTCGGCGGAGGCGGTGACGAATCCCCGGTCGTCGGTGCTGGTGCTGAGGGTGACCGCGCCGCTGCCGTCGCCGGCTCCGCCGCAGGGTGCGCCGCCGGCCAGGTGGCGCAGCGCGTCGTCGAGTAGGCCGTCCAGGCCGCCGCGTACCTCGACCAGCTCGGCGCTGACGCCGAGCCGGCCGGTGTGCCGGGTGGTGGTGGGCGGTGCGGTGTCGGTCGCGGGTGCCACGTGCTGCTCCTGCCGGGGGCGTGTCAAGTATGGTGCGGGGCGCGGGTGTTCGTGGGTCAGTCTTCCACGGGGCCGGACCGGTCCGGCGCATCCTCCGGGGGCCGCGCGGCGCCCGGCCGCTGGTCCAGCAGGTCGGTGAGGTCCGGCTGTTCGGGGTGCTCGGGGTGGCCGGCCCACAGCAGCGCGGTCTGGCTGAACAGCTGCCGGGCCGCGGTGAGCCGCTCGGCGGGTCCGCGGTCGGCGTGGGCGAGGATCTGGTCGAGCTGGAAGCCGAGCCGCGCGAAGTACTTGCGCCCCTCGGCCGGCCGCGTCGGGTCGGCGACCCGCTCGGCGATGCGGGCCCGGACGAAGGCGTCCAGGCCGGCCAGCTCGGCCCGCGGCGGCTCGGCGGCCGGCTCTGGTGGGGTCACGGGGCTCTCCTGCCGAAAACGGGTGTTCTGAGGGAGGGCCTCCCACAGAAGGAGCTTCTGATATTGGAGATTATACGAGGCTAATGGCCTTAGCCAGCGACACAAGCACCCGGACGGGTGTAGGGGATGGTGCGCGGCCGGGCCGGCCGCGCCCCCACCCCCGGGGGAGCGCGTGGGCCGCTCCCCCGTCCCGGGGGCGTATAAAAAAAAGACGCAGCCCACGCACGCCCAAGTGTATATAAC